>CAIZYV010000060.1 GCA_903937325.1 Candidatus Falkowiibacteriota bacterium
CGCTTAGCGTCACGAGCACGAGCACGAGCACCGTTTAAAGCAAGGACGGACAGAGTGGATAATAAACCGATGATGGCGATAACCACCAACAATTCAATTAAAGTAAAACCTTTTTTATTATTCATAAATTCACCCCCTTTCAAAAATTTCCATTTACGCTCTTAATACCGGTTGTAAAAGCGTAAACACAAACAGATTATTTTAATATTTAAATTATAGCAATATCTCTTAATTGGCACAAGACTTAAAACTGACTAGCCATATTATACATCGGCATCAACACGGCAGCAACCATCACACCGACGCCCAACCCCATCACCACCATAATAATCGGCTCCATCAAAGTGCTTAAATTCGCGAGCATCATTCCCGCTTCTCGGCCGTAAAAGTCCGTAATCTTATCGAGCACCGTATCCAAACGTCCAGTGCGCTCGCCGACACTAATCATTTGCGGCACCATCTTCGGCACATAATTACTTGATTCCATGACAGTCGACAAAGGATTACCATCGTTGATGGAATTAAGCGTCTGCAAAATCAAATCGCGATAGATAACATTGCCAACCACATTAGCGGTAATTTCCAGGGCACGGGTAATCGTCACACCCCCCTTAAGCAGAGTGGATAAAGAACGGGTAAAACGCATTAAATAAATATATTTAAATAAGCGCCCGAAAATCGGCATCTTCAGTTTAAAAGCATCCATCTGATAACGCCCGGGAGTACTTTGCAAATAATAACGCGCGGCCATAATAATACCGGCAATCACAAAGCCGACAAGCAATAAATATTTCTGCAAGAAACCGGATAGACCAATAATTATGCGCGTCGCTAAAGGCAAGCGCATACCTGTCTCTGTTAAAATAGAAGTTAAATTCGGAATAACATAAACCATCAAAACGACGCCGACACCAGATAAACCAGCGAGAATAAAAATCGGATAAATCATCGCTCCTTTTATCTTGGCGGACATATCGTAACTTTTTTCCATCTCATCTGCCAAATAGGTCAAGACCTCGTCCAACTTACCGGAAGTTTCTCCGCTCTTAATAATATTGATGAAAAATTCAGAAAATATCTTTGGTCGTCTAGCAAAAGAATCGGACAATAAAGAGCCGCTATCGACTTCGAAAGCGATATTAGCGATCATATCCTTTAAAGAAAAATTATCTGTCTGACCAATAAGAATCAACAAAGATTCCACGACCGGAACGTTGGCAGAAATCATTACCGAAAACTGACGCGAAAAAATCACCAGATCTTTGGTTTTAATCGGATTTAAAATTAGATTCAATTTCGCCTCTAAAGTATTACCGGCATCAACAATAGATAGAACAGAAAAATCATGACGGCGCAAATCAAGCACTACTTCATTTTCACTAATGCCGGCTTCTAATTTAGTCTTTTTTTTGCCGGTACTATTATTTTTAGCGGTATATTTAAAAATTGGCATAAAATTTAACTTTCAATGACGCGCAAGATTTCTTCCATCGTCGTCACACCTTTTAAGACCTTGATAACGCCGTCTTGATTAATAGCAATAAAATCCTGGCTGGCTTTAACAGCTTCAAGATTAAAATTTTTATCGCCCTGATTAATCATCTCTTTTAGTTTATCATTAATATCAATAACTTCGGAAATCGCCACCCGACCAGTAAAGCCTGTATTCTCGCAATGGCTGCAACCGACTGGTTGATAGAATTTAAAAGCACTTAAATCATCAGCAGAAACGAGTTCCGGTAATTCCGCCTGCATAATCGCGGCCGGCACACCTTTAAGCTCGGTTGACATAGCGCTAAGTTCCGCTGGTGGTAAGGTCACTTCTTTTTTACACTTATCACATAAGCGGCGAGCTAGACGCTGAGCAACAACGGTCTTTAAAGTAGAGGCTAATAAAAAACGCTCAATTTTCATGTCCAAAAGACGGAAAACAGCCCCTAAAGCATCATTGGTATGCAAAGTAGAAATAACTAAGTGACCAGTCAAAGAGGCGTGGATGGATAACTCCGCCGTTTCTTCATCACGAATTTCACCGACCATGATGATATTCGGATCTTGGCGTAAAAGAGAACGCAAACCGCTCGCAAAAGTAAAGCCGACTTTCGGGCGTACTTGCGATTGATTAATACCCTTCATCTCATATTCAATCGGATCTTCCAGAGTCGAAATATTAACACCTTCTTGATTTAATATGTTCAAAAGAGAATATAAGGTTGTCGTTTTTCCCGATCCTGTCGGACCAGTTACTAAAATAATACCGCTTGTTTTTTTAGCAGCGTTGTTTATCGCTCGCAAAGAATTAGTATTAAAACCAAGATCAGCTAAAGCCGGCGCACCTTTAGCGGTATCGAGAATACGCATGACCACTTTTTCTTGACTAGAGAGAGGTAGGGTTGAAATACGAAAATCAACAGGTCTACCGCTGATAAGCAGACGAATGCGGCCGTCTTGAGGCACGCGCGTTTCATCTAACTTTAACTTCGCCATGACTTTAATGCGGGCAATAATGGCGTTATGAATGCTTTTCGGTAAAGCCAGAGAAGTATGTAAAATACCATCAATACGGTAACGCACGCGGCTTTCTTTATCAAAAGGTTCAATATGAATATCACTGGCACGGGCTTCGACAGCGTGACGGATAATAACAGACACAATACGAGAAACTGGCGCGCTGTTTATATCTTCATCGTCGACAGCCGAAGAATCTTCTGATTTAACGGCGATAATGTCATCTCCCTCCTCTTTCGCCTTCACTTCTAAAGCGCTAGAAATTTCTTCTTCAATCTTTTGATATTGCTTAAAAATCTTTTTCCAACTACTTGAAGAAATAAGATAATATTGAACGGATAATTTTTCATCCGAGGCCAGAAAGTTAACCGCCTCCATCGCCTTTAAATTCGGCTCAACCAGACCAATCTTTAAATTCTTATTATCTCTAGCAAAACAAATGATATTATAGGTCCGAGAAATTTCTTCCGGCAAAAAATTCAAAACTTCTTCAGTTACAGCCTCATCCGTAAAAGCATAATAAGGTAAACCGTATAAAGCCGCCTTTACTTCGGTTAATTTTTCTTCATTAATAAAATTTTGAGACAACAAAAAATCAGACAATTCAATTTTATTGGCCGGAGCTTGATTCTTAAAAGCAAGCGCCTGATCGGCGCTAATCAGTTGTTTTTCTTGTAGGGCGAGCAAAAGCTGTTCCTGCTGATTCATGGACATATGGAAGCGGCTTTAAGGTTTGTCTTTCTTAGGAGTCAGAAAAGGATTGGCATTACCAAGATAAACCGGCTGCCAAGCGGGCGCCTGAGCTCCAGATACCGTACTCGGTAATGGCTTGCCAACACGATTAAAATCAAAATATAACACATTATTTTTGAGATTTGCAAAATCTTCCTTGGCCAATACTTGTAAATTAATCACACTTGCAGCAGAAGCCTCCAAAGACACGTCCTGTAGGTCGGAATTAACGCCGAAAACACGCTCGCTAACAAAAGATAGCAAGCGATCTTTGAATGCAAAAATCAAAATGCCGACAATAAGCAAACAGGCAATCAAAATATAAATACTGGCACTGCGGCGTGAAGACATAATATCGGCTTATTTAAAATAATAAGTATCAAAAATAATTTCGGCGGTTTTATCGGCAGGACTGAAATTAAGAGAGCGCACATCGATTAACTGCAAATGATTTTCCAGTAAAGGTAGTAAATTTTTTAAAGCGGCATAATCAATCGCCGATAAAGATAATTCCGCCTGAATAATGCCGATATTTTCAGAATTAGCAATTGCTAATAAACGATCATCTTTAGCCGCTAAAGGTTCGGCGCCTGACTCGTTATCTTCCCCGCTCTTATTTAAAGAAATATTATCGACAATCAAACCCTGGCGCGTTAAAATATCCTCCAATTCACCGAAAAGTTTTTCTTTAGCATATTCTGAGGGAAGAAGAGTGTTGAGTTTAATTACATCAGCTGTGGCAATCTTATTATACAAAACAGCCGCCGCCTGTAGATTGATTAACTTTTGCTTCTGGCCGCGATAAAATTCCTCTTGCTGGGCAATATTGTCACGAATCGCGACTAAAGTAACCTCAAATTTAGGCTTGATAATTAAGAAATAAGCTAGAGATAAAAAAATAAGCACAATTAAAACCATCGCCAGATTAAAATTAGCGTTTAAAAAAACATTAATGTTATTATGATTATTATTTTGAGTCTTTAGCTGAGGCATAAATATTATTTAGCCGAACTTTTAAATAAGGCGGGGTCAATCTTTAAACTTAGAGTAAAATTAACATTATCAGCTGATGCCTTATCTTTTTCCGAATCAATAGTTCGTTCCTTGCCACCATTGTTTACGCGAGCAGATATAACAGCCGGATCTTCCAGCAAAGCTCTTACCTGCCAGCTGATTTCTCGAAAACTCCGGGTAGTCGCCTGTAATTCATAGACGCCGTCGCTTTTACCGGAGAAGCTGAGATAATTAACACTGCTTAAAGTATTTTTTTCCAGCCAATTAAAGAAATTTGTCCAATAAATATGATCAGTCAACAAGGCATCGGCGGCATCAACACGCTTTTTAAAAGCTAAAATTCGATCAGAGTCATCTTTTAATTTTTTAATCTCTTGAGATACTTTATTAAATTTTTCTTCGGCAGACGATACGCGAGCTTTTTCATAATCAGCCCACCAATTAAGACCGAAATATATTTCCGCCACGAACAAAGCGGTCACTCCCAAAGAAAAAAACAAAGTACCGAGGTTCTTGCGTAATTCAAAATCAACCGGAATTTCATTCTTAATCAAGTTAACTTCCAAAACCTTCGGGTTCTGGGAAGAATTGCCCGAAAATTGCGAAGCTGATTTTTGTTTTCTTAATTTAAAATTAAACACATCAGCAAAATTAAGTTATTTCTCGCAAAGCCAAGCCAGCCGCCACTGCCAGTTTCGGCCCAACCTCATCGACAATCGGCTTCATCTCCGTCGGATAAATGATACGGCTAAAAGGATCACCGATAATTACTTGCAAATTTAAGTGACGAGATAAATAATCAGCTAAATTCATCAGCAAAGAACCGCCGCCGGACAAAATTATTTTCTCCAACTTGCGGCCGCCGGCATTACCTTGAAAAAACTCCCGCATATATTCAATCTCGTGAATAACCGGCGCTAAAGTTTTAATAATAAGCTGAGGTAATTCTTCTTTAGCAGAATCGGACAAAGAAGCGCCGAGATCAAATTTAAACTGCTCTGCCTGAGCAAAGCTAAGACCGAGCTTATCGGCTAAAGCGCTTGTGACTGTACTGCCGCATATTTCTAAACTACGATTTAAAACCGGAATGCTTTCTTGAACAATGGATAAATCGGTACTATTTGCACCAATTTCCACAATCATTACTGTAGACAAATCATTACCCATCAAAGCCCGCACTAAAGAAAAAGTTTCTGTTTCCAGGCTCGCTAATTCCAATTTTGCTAAACGAAAAATCTCGATATAGCGGCGTACCAATTTTTTCGGAGAACCGGTCAAAAAAACACGAACACTCTCCTTATTATCACCCCCGGGCACAAGTTTCCAATCCAAAATCATTTCTTCCAAAGGTAAAGGAATAACTTTTTTTGCCTCTTCCGCCACCGTTAAATCCATATTCTTCTTATCAGTCGGTGCTAAATTAATAATTGAAGAAAAAACAGAAAAAGTCGGCAAAGAAGCAGTTACGCGGCGAGCCTTAATGCCCGCCTCGGCCTTAACCTTTAAAATTGCTTGCGCTAAATAATTAATGTCATCGATCTTAGTAAAATTAACGCCGCTAACATTCTCACTGAAAGCGTAATTAGAAAGATATATTTTTTTGCCTTTCTTTTTTAATTCCACCATCTTTAAGGAAGAATCGCCAATATCAATACCCAAAAATAAATTGTCATCCGCCGAAGAAAAAAAACCCATAAGTAAATAAATTAAGGCTCAAGACCTTGAGACTAAAATTGTATTCTCCCCGCTTCTAGTATATAATATTTACAGATAGCCGACAAGAAAAAATTCAAAAAATAGTCTAGGCGCAAAAAATCTGAACTTGTTTAATTATATCATAAAAATAGTAAATAAAAAAATAGTATATGGGATTTTTTAGCAAATATAAAAAAATCTTGATAATTATCGCCTTTCTTGGGCTGACAGCTTTAATCGCCTTTTTACTATGGAAATTTTTCTTCGCTCCCGTTGCTCCTGCTACTCCAATAGATGAAGCAGCCGTTAATATTGGTGGACTAAATACAGCCGGTGAAGGCGGCGGTAATCTCTCTCCTTCTACCGGTTCCGGTCGCCTTGATAACGATAATGGACTAGAAACAAACGGCAGTGGCATCCAAGAAGAAGATGAGATAAGCGATGTCGCTATGGGCGGCAAAACAAGTGTCAGCCTGGTAAGCGCCGACCCGGTTTTAAACCCGACCATGAGCAGCGACGGACAGCTTCGTTACTATAACCGTCAAGATGGTAAATTTTATAAATTAAATGCTAACGGCGATTTAGTCGCTTTAAGCGATCAAATTTTCAACCAAGTACAAAACGTTACCTGGACAAACGACGGCAACAAAGCAATCCTAGAATACCCAGACGGTTCCAACACAACTTATAATTTCCAGACACAAAAACAAGTGACCCTGCCAAAACACTGGGAATCTTTTTCTTTTTCTCCCAGCGGCGAGCAAATAAGTGCTAAAAGTATCGGCGACGATGTTGAGAATCGTTATTTAATTGTCGCTAACGCCGACGGTTCCCGGGCAAGCTCTTTAAGCGCCATCGGTAATAACGCCGATGATGTGTATCCAATATGGTCACCGAACAACCAGGCAGCAGCTATGTACACGCGCGGTGTCGATTTCAACCGCCAAGAAGTATTTTTCGTCGGTTTAAACGGTGAAAATTTTAAATCAACAATTATCAATGGTCGCGGCTTCGAACCACAATGGTCCGATAAGGGAGATAAACTTTTATATAGCGTATATAGCAGCACAAGCAACCTTAACCCAAGCCTCTGGATTGTTAATGCTCAGGGTGATAATATCGGTCAGAACCGTAGCAATCTAGGATTGAACACCTGGGCGAGCAAATGTACTTTTGCGACGAACGAAGAAATATATTGTGCTGTCCCCGACAATTTACCTCAAGGCGCTGGGCTCTTCCCTGAACTCGCCGATAGCAGCAGCGACAGCTTATATAAAATCAACTTGCAAACCGGAGTGAAAAAATTAATTGCCGTTCCAGACGGTGCCACTAATATTTCCAGTATTATGGTCGGCGAAGCCCAAGACTCATTATATTTCACGGATAAAATTACTGGGCAGATTTACGAAATAAAATTAAAATAAATAAAGAAGCAACAATCATAAAAAAACCGGCGCCAGTCGGTTTTTTTAATTACCATAAGAAGTAAACCACCTCAAAAAATAATTATTTAAATTATGTTTTTTAAATTAAATCATCTTCTGACAACTTTGGAAAATTATATCTTCCCCAGCTCTTGCGCTGTTTGTCGCCAACCAGGCAAAGCACTTTGCCCAGCTTGCCGCGTGCGCATTCCCCGTCTGTCAGCCGTCTGCCCAGGTTGTGCTTGCAAAAATGCCCTCGGTCTTTTTTGTGCCGATTGCCAAAAAACGCAAAATTATTCTTTCGATGGTCTTTTTAGTTATGGCGCTTACGAAAATAAAATTTTAAAATCAGCCTTAAGAGCTTTAAAATATCAGGGGGCCAGAGAAATCGGCCTCATACTAGGAAAAATGCTAGGACGTCAGCTTGCCGGATCTTGGACAAAAGCACCCGTATCCTGGCTTAAGCAAAAACCAATAATAATGCCGATGCCCCTGCACTCACGCCGACAAAGAGAGCGAGGTTTTAACCAATCCCTATATATTACTCAAGGCATAAGCGCGTTAAGTGGTTGGCCGATAGACCAAAAAATGCGCCGGCTAACCTACCAAGCTCCCAGCGCCAAACTAAACTATCACGACAGACAAAAACAAAATAAAATTTTTTCTTATCCCGACCAACTCCCGCCAAATCAAGTCATCATTATTGTTGATGACATCATCACCACCGGCGCGACTACCCAAGCAGCCGCTAACGCCTTAAAAGAAGTTGGGGCTAAAATAGTTATTGTAGCCACTGTCGCAAAAAGTCTTTAAAAATTTGATAAACTTTACAAAAACCCAAGTTTACGCTAAGATAAAAAGACTCAGTCGATTATCGAGCCTACCAAGCTCGAGGCTCCACAGGCCGTCTTTCTAAGATAAAGACTTAAAACCGAGAACAATTAGAAAGTGCTCCGCCTAATAACGGAGAAGCTGGGTGGAACCACGAGACTGCAATGAGTCCCGTCCCAGCAAAGACAGATTTTTCTGTTTTTGCTGGGAAGGGACTTTTTTAATAATTAAATTAAGAAAATAATTATAAAAATATATGAGTAATCTAGAAACGAAACGTCATTCTCTCGCTCATCTAATGGCCACGGCCGTTAAAGAAATGTGGCCGCAAGCTAAACTTGCCATCGGCCCGGCAATCGATACTGGTTTTTATTATGATATAGATTTCGGCGGTGAAAGTATCAGTGACACACAATTAAAAGATATCGAAAAACGCATGATTCATCTTGTGAAACAGAATCTAACTTTTAGTCGTGACGAAAAAGATATTGATAGCGGTTTAAGCTGGGCCAAGGAAGCAAATGATGAATATAAAGAAGAAATTATCAGTGATCTAAAAAAAGGAGGCGAAACAAAAGTGAGTTTTTATACCGTCGGCACTTTTACAGATCTTTGCCGTGGACCGCATGTAGAAAATACTAAAGAAATACAAGCCGGCAGCTTCAAGTTAGATAAACTGGCGGGCGCTTACTGGCGCGGTGATGAAAAAAATAAAATGCTGACCCGTATTTACGGATTAGCTTTTGATACCAAAGAAGAATTGGCCGCCTATCTTAAAATGATGGCGGAAGCGGAAAAACGTGATCATCGCAAACTAGGCAAAGAGCTTGAACTTTTTATGAGCCATGAATTCGCTCCCGGTATGCCCTTCTTTCTACCCAAAGGCATGATTCTCCTCCAGGAATTATTAAAATTTATTCGCAGTCATTCTTACGGTCAGGGTTATCAAGAAGTGCGCACACCACAATTACTCAACGCCGAACTATGGAAGATATCCGGGCACTGGGAACATTACCAAGAAGATATGTTCTGCCTGCACCACGCTGAAGACGATGTTGATTTTGGTATCAAGCCAATGAATTGCCCGGCACACATGCTTGTTTTTAAAAATGCCTTGAAATCTTACAAAGAATTGCCTTTGCGCTTGGCTGAGACAACCACTCTTTACCGTAATGAAAAATCCGGCACTTTACACGGTCTGACTCGCGTGCGCAGCCTCTCCCAAGACGACTCTCATATCTTCGTTCGGCCAGAACAGATTCTGGAAGAGATTGCTACTCTGCTTGCTAAAATAAAAACGATTTACCAAATCTTCGATTTACAGATAGATGAAATTCATCTCTCGACTCGTCCGGAACATTTTCTCGGCGAACGTGCCGCCTGGGACCAAGCGGAAAGCAATCTTAAACAAGCGCTAGAAGAAGCGCAGCTGGCTTATCATATCAATGAAGGCGACGGCGCTTTTTACGGACCGAAAATCGATGTTAAAGTTAAAGATGCTATCGGTCGGCAATGGCAGCTTGCGACCATTCAATTAGATTTTCAACTACCACAACGCTTCGAACTTAAATATACCGACTCTGACGGATCAGCTAAAACTCCGGTTGTTATTCATCGCGCCCTTCTTGGTTCGATGGAAAGATTTCTCGGTGTTATTATTGAACATTATGCCGGCGCTTTCCCAGTCTGGCTGTCACCGGTACAAGTTAAATTAATTTCCGTCGCTGAAAGCCATATTTCTGCCAGCCGCACCTTAGCAGAAGAATTACGTGCTGCCGGTATCCGCGTAGAAATAGACGAAAATAATGAAACTGTCGGTAATAAAATCCGCAAAGCCGTCAACGAAAAAGTGCCCTATATGCTTGTTATCGGCGACAAAGAAGCCGGGGCAGAAAACTTAGCCGTCCGCGACCGCGGCGCCCAGGAAACCAGAGAAATTAGCCGCCTTGATTTCATTAAAGAATTAAGTGACAAGATGGCACAATACCGCTAAAATTATTCGCCCGAGGCTTTTTTATGCTAAACTGATAACATCTTTATAAATCATTTAATTTTATCACTATATGAGTAAAAAAAAGCATCCAACGACAACTATTATTGTCGTGGCCGCAGTTTTGCTGGTCGCCGCTCTCTTTTATTTTGCCAAGCGACAAGCAAATTCGGAAATTAACGCTGATACTAAAAATATGGTTCTCTTTTACAGTCTTTCTTGTCCTCACTGTCAAAATGTCGAAGATTATATCGCCAGCAATGGCGTTAAAGAAAAATATGATTTTGCCCAATTAGAAATTTCTCAAAATCAAAAAAATAGTGATGCTCTCGTTAAAAAAGCTAGAGCTTGCGGCTTGGATACACAAGGCTTAGGCGTTCCCTTCCTGTGGACTGGCGAGAAATGTCTAATGGGAGACACGGATATCATAGAATTTTTTAAAAAATAAAAAATATGAAAAATAAATATATATTTACAGCCGCGGCTTTCCTGCTTGCGCCAGTTGTTTCAGTTAAAGCTGTCTGCCCGGTCTGCATTGTCGCTGTTTCTGCAGGCTTAGGCTTATCAGAATATCTAGGTATCGATGACAGTATTGCCGGCGTTTGGATTGGAGGATTACTTATCTCTATGAGCGTTTGGACAATTAATTACTGCACACGAAAAAACTGGCTGCAAAAACAAAAAACTTGGCTCGACCCATTAATCTTTATCGCTTATTATCTCATGGTTATCTGGCCCTTATACGCCCAGGATTTTATTGGCAACGCCGATAACCGCCTTTTTGGTTTGGATAAACTAGTTCTCGGTATTGTTGCTGGTAGTATTATCTTTAGCCTAAGCGCCTGGGGTTATGAAGGCTTAAAGAAGAAAAATGGCGGGAAAGCTCACTTCCCTTTTGAAAAAGTTGTTATGCCTGTTAGCGCTCTTATTTTAATGAGTTTAGTCTTTTATATCTTAACAAAATAGTAATCAACAAAAATATGACTAACGACCATAACCCCATCAAAAATCTCCAAGACTTTATTGATAAAGCCGATAATATGAAGAAGCAGGAGAAGATGGATCTTTCTTCCGACCAGGATTTAAGCATCGCTATTATGAATCTAGTCGGCATTGAAGAACATTTATTTTTCAGCGGCGCCAAAACCGGTAAAAATGAATATTACGATCTCATTAATGAAGTCCGGGAAATGCGCAAAGACTTATTAAAAAAAATTATCAAAGAATACGAAGGTGAAGTTTGGTGTATTTCCAAGCACTTACTCGCCGCTAGCTATCGCTTAATGGAAGTCGGAACAAAACAACTCAGCCGCGGCCAGAAAGAAGAAGCTTATGAGATGTTTAATAAAGCTTATGAATTATATTCCCTCTTCTGGGGCTTGAATATGAAAATTATCGTTCCTGGCGATGTTAAAAAAATTGACGAAGAAGCAATAAATAAACATGATACTGAAAAAAAGGGCTTTGCCGGTAAACTGGGTGATTTGGTACGCAAAGCTATTAATTGTTGCATTGAATAAAAAAATCAACACCATAAAAAGAAAAAAGAACCGGCAAAGGTTCTTTTTTGATATGCCCGAAGAACACTTAATCAATAGTTTCTTCAAAAATTTCTTCTGGCAATTCAATATCAGCGTCCGCCTTAATACAAGCGGTGTCGAAACATAAAAAAGCATGTTTCAAAAACAAGCTGGCCAGAGGATTAACTGCTTTTATTTCCTCAAGCTGCGGATAGCTGAAACGGAGCTTTTCTATCGGCACCGGAAATTTTCGGCGGTTCAGATCATCGAGATAATAAATATCTATGATAATCATAATAATCCGATCCTGATCTTTTTCGAATTTAACCGAATTAAGATCATAAATTACCAGTTCATTGGGACGAATTAAATCGCTCCCCCTTCTCCCTGCTACCCGCGAAGGGAGAGACTTGGCGCAATACCCTGCACCCATTCTTTCTTTTACCATGCTGCTTTTTTTGTGCCGTTCTTCACGGCTGGTTAATATTAAAAGAACTGCTTAATGACAAGATAATAAGGCAAAATTAGCTTTTTGTAAAGTGGGAAACCGCCGCCGCGACAGCCGGGGCAATACGCTCATCAAAAGGATCCGGCAAGATCTTATCGACGCGTAAATCATCAACCAGGGCGGCTAAATTTTCTGCCGCTTGCACTAGCATCGCATCGGTAATCTGGGTTACTTTATTATCCAAGGCGCCGAGGAAAATACCGGGAAAAATCAAAACATTATTAATTTGATTAGGATAATCGCTGCGGCCACTCGCAACTATGAAAGCCCCGGCGGCCACCGCATCTTCTGGCATAATTTCCGGAATTGGATTAGCTAGAGCAAAAACTAAAGCCTTAGGTGCCATCTGTCTAACCATATCCGCCGTCACTAATCCAGCTGAAGAGACGCCAATAAAAGCATCAGCGCCAAGCAAGGCCTCTGATAAAGAAGAGGCTGGACCTTCAGCACCAATTAATTCAACTAAAGCAGCTTTTTCTTGATCCAAATCAGGTCGACCGCGATAAATCTTGCCTTGGCGATCACAAACTGTAATGTTAATAAGTCCATAACCGTGCAGCAGGCGAACAATTGCATTCCCAGCCGCGCCAGCGCCGCTAACAACAACTTTAAGAAGACTTTTATCGCCACCACGCAATTTTAAAGCATTAATTAAGGCCGCTAAGACAACCGCCGCCGTGCCATGCTGATCGTCATGCATCACCGGAATATCTAGTTCTGCCTGCAAGCGCCTTTCAATTTCAAAACAACGAGGAGCGGCAATATCTTCTAGATTAATACCGCCAAATACCGGCGCAATATATTTAATCGTCTTAATAATTTCTTCCGTATCTTGAGTATCCAGACAAAGTGGAAAAGCATCAACACCAGCAAATTTTTTAAATAAAGCGCATTTCCCTTCCATTACCGGCAAGGCAGCAGCCGGACCGAGATTACCAAGACCTAAAATTGCGCTGCCATCACTAATAACAGCGATGGTCCGCCCTTTAATTGTATGAGAAAAAACAGATGCTGGCGTAGCAGCGATTTCTCGACAAACAGCAGCAACCCCGGGAGTATAGGCTAGAGATAAATCATATTTATTATCTATTGGCACAGATAAAGCCGTTGCTAACTTGCCTTGAAAACGACGGTGAAGCTCTAAAGATTCAAGATTAAGATCAGACATATTATTTAAAGGCCTATATAAAAGACCCGACAAACACGGGTCTTTTATAAAATAAGCAATTTTATTGAACTAAAAGGTCATTTAAAGACTCAGTGCCGCCATCTTCGATCATTAAACTAGATGTCGCCTCGGTACTGCTAACAGGCGCGCAAGCTTTTAAATCACCCTGATAAGCCTTCCAAATTTTTTGTTGTTCGATCTTAGCATTTTTCATTATTTCTTCATGCTTAGTCCGAAAATCTTTAACGCATATTTGTAAATTCTCTTGCTGTTTTTCTATCGTTTGAATCGCTTTTTTCTGACAAGTGCCGCGGGCAACAATGGCGGAATTAATATCGGTAGCGCCCAAAGTTATACGAGCTTGTAAGGCAGAATCCTTTTTATCAATCGCCGTAGAAACGCAAGTAATCATCTCAGTTGTAACTGCCTTAAATTTAGGAGCAATCTTAATATTCTTATCATCAGTCTTATTTTTCTTCACGCCCCATAAAGAAGCGCCTATTTTCTGAATTTTTTCATACAAACCAATGAGCTGGGGTGCTAATATTTTTTCCAACTGCTCTTTATTAACACCGCTGTTTTTCTGATTGTCGGCTTTTTCTCCTTTTTCAGCTTTTTCAGCTTTTTCTCCTTTTTCAGCTTTTTCAGCTTTTTCTAAACGGATGCCGTATAAAACTCCATTTTCCTTCTTCAATACCCGAAAATAACGAATCTGGTCGGGAGAACTAATCTTTTCTAAACCGTCATCAGTATTACTAGCCATAGTCGTAACTGGACTTAAATCATCCGACACATCTTCAGTCTCGACGGTTTCATTATTACCGTCCTCAGCTAAAACTGGTAAAAAAGCGAAAATAGCCATGCTCATTGTCAAAAGCAAGGTTAAAGTTAAGATTTTTTTCATATTGTTAAAATTATTTTTAATATATTTTAATTATAGCACAAAAAATAAAAGAATAACATTACTATAAATAACTTGTGCCAAAAGCGTTATTGAGATAAACTAAATGAACCGAAAAATAAAAAAGAATAATAAGCTTAAAAATGACAAATACTAAAAATAACCTCAAAATTCTTTTAAAAATGGCCGCGCCCATCATTTTGGCTCAGCTTTTTCAAATCGCTTATCAATTTACCGATGCTTTCTGGGTTGGCCGTTTGGGTGAAAAAGCTGTAGCGTCGATTGCGATGAGCATGCCAATCTTATTTTTTATGACCAGTCTCGGCATCGGCTTAGCCATTGCCGGTTCAACTTTAACTGCTCAATACTTTGGCGCAAAAAACGAAGAGATGCTCAGTCGAAGCGCTGCCCAAACAATGTTAATGGTAGTAATTGTTTCCCTTCTCTTCAGTCTGATTGGCTTTTTCAGTACATCCGCCATCTTGCAGCTTATAAAAACTCCGGCCGAGATTATGACAGACGCCTCGGCCTATCTGCGTATTTCTTTCTTCGGCCTGATCTTTAATTTTTGCTTTTTTATTTTTCAATCAATTATGCGCAGCATCGGCCGGCCGCAAGTACCCGTCTATGTTGTCATTGGCACTGTTATCTTAAATTTTCTGCTTGATCCACTGTTTATGCTCGGCTTTGGACCGATTCCGGCAATGGGTGTCGCTGGCGTTGCGCTGGCAACCGTCGGCACTCAAAGCATCGCTGCTTTAATCGGTCTCAGTCTGCTTTTTGGTGGCAAACATGGCATACATTTACATTTTCGCGATTTCCGCCCTGATTATAAATTTATTAAACGGGCATTTTTTCTCGGCCTACCCGCCTCAATCGAACAATCAGCTCGTAGTTTAAGTCTGACAATAATCACCGCCTTAGTCGCCGGTTTCGGCACTTTAGCTGTCGCCGCTTATGGAGTCGGTAGTAATATTTTACAACTGATGCTGATGATTTCTTTCGGCTTAGCCGGGGCGAACGCTGCCCTTGTCGGCCAGAGATTAGGCGCTAGTGAACCAGCAAAAGCTAAGCAAATGGCTTTTTTAAGTGCTAAAATAGCCGTCATTCTTTTCAGCTTTATCGGACTAATTTCTTTTATTTTTGCACCTGCTCTTATTAGCTTTTTTGTACCAAACGACACCGCCGTTATTATTGCCGGCACGCGTTATCTGCGCTTCATCTCCCCTATCTTCGGTCTTATCGGCTTACAAATTATCGTTGGCAGTACTCTACAAGCTTCCGGTAACACCAAGAGAGCCATGACCTTAACCTTAATTTCTCAATGGATAGTACAAATTCCTTTGACCTACCTGCTATCTCGCTTTGATCAGCTCGGGATAGACGGACTCTGGATCGCCTTTCCGATTACCAATATTTTAATGGCGTTGATTTATTTTATTAATTTTAAAAAAAGCGGCTGGGAAAATAAAAAACTGATCTCTAAAGAAGATCAGCTTAAAGAAAAAACCCGGCAAGAAGCAGAAATAGAAACAGCTATTCCTTTAGAAAGTTAATTGTTTTCTCTTGCGCCACGTCCATCTTAATCTATTGATTGAAAAAAATCACAATGAGAATTCGCGGGCACCTCTGCTTGCGCCTCGCTACAAAAAAAACTACCGTCTTCTAAAACCTGAAAACTGCTACAATTTTGACACTGCGTATTTTCATTCTCCCAATCATATTTAAAGTCAGCTTCTATTTCGTGCGACATAAGAATAAATAATATTAGTTTATAGGCCGTTTAAGATCGCTCCCGATCGACCACGGCCTTTGTCGTATAAAAGACGAATTTCTTCTGCCGAAAAAGCACGATTGTAAACTTTAAGATCAGAAACTGTTCCTCCGGCAGATGTAGCCCCAGCACCACGGGCGCCAATATTGAAAACAGCCGGAAAATTAAAATCAGCACTGTTTACGGCCATAGAAGTCGTCGCTAAAACACCATTAACATAAGGCCGGATATAATCGCGCGAATCATACACGACCGTCAAATTGATCCATTGATTTGCCGGCCATCTCGGCACATCCCACTCAAATCTTAAATAAGAATTATTCGCCGCCATCATATAAAGGACGTTGTCGTAAGGATCACCACAACAATTACGCAAAGCTAATTCGAAACTATTCGCCACCCAAGAATTACCAGTGGAATATAAAACGCTATTACGGCTAGCATTCGTAGAGCTGGCAACCGGCTTATACCAAATTGAAATAGTTCCCTGGTCATTCGGTACGGAAAAAGAAGTTTCAACACGATTACCGGCATTGATAAGAGCGGTTCCCTCCGCACTGACGACGCCGCCATAATTTTGACCATTATGGGAATAAGGGCTGAGATCAGTCATTATTTCTGAACCGACGGTAACGCTTTTTGTATATTTAGAGGTTAAAGGCATGTCGAGAACCAGGCCTTTTTGCAAAGAAGAGACGGAAGTTTTTGATTTATAAGAATTATAAAGATTTAATATTTCCTCTATATTTAAAGACCGTTTATACACTCTGACATCGGCAATTGAGCCTTTGAATGATTCTGTCCCCGTTAAAATCCATCTACCTATATTCCAGGCATTATCACCAGTAAAATAGCCGCCCGCTGTTCTAGAAGAAATAAGAACGCCATCTTGATATATTCTTTGTACAAAATTATTATCCAAAGTAACGACAAGATGAGTCCATCGATCAAGAGCGTCATTTATTGTAGCTGTTAAATCGTCGCTATACATGCCAAAACGAAAAGATGTAGGAGAAATAAATCTTAAATGTATTGCCTGCCTGAGACCCCCTTGCCCAACAGAAAAATACTGAGCAGTGCTGGTTGATGATAATTTTACAAAAGCAGAAATAGAAAAAGGAGAATTACTGATATTATTACCTAAATTTCCACCTATATAACTGCTTGAACCATTAAAACTCATCGCTCCGCTCGCCCGATTAAAACGATCTGATGTTAAAGAAGCCAAATAAGCAACACCGTGATTACTGTAAGCAGATTTATCCGTCACCCGATTATTACTAGCATTAAAATTTTCTCCGTCTAAAGGAAAGGAGGCAACCAAGCCTTTTTCCAGAGACGCAACTTGAAACTTTGCTTTAGTGTCTCGATATAAGCCTTTAATCTCAAACGACGACAAAGCACGATTATATACCTTAATGTTGCCAAAATCACCCTTAACCCTATCCCAGGCACCGGAAACATATAGATGATTGACGTCATAAGCGATACTGCCGCTAACCGTCTGGCATTCCTGCTGAACCCCGTTAATATATATGCATTGTTGTTTAGTACTATTATCAAAAGTACTAGTAAGATAAACCCATTCACCCCAATTAATTTTTTTAGTGCCGTAATATTGTCCGGGCGGCCCAGTCAAGCCCCATCTAAAAGTCCGATCAGAATTAAGCTCAGTTGTAAAACCGGACCAGGTAGTAACCAAAACATGGCGCTTGCTCTGATCTAAGGGGCGGAACCAAAAACTAACAGTTACGGAAGGATTTTTATAACTCGTCGAATGGTTGATCATTATTTGATCATTTAACCCATTAAAGGTCATAGCGCTATTACTCTTACCGTCTTTATCGGCGGTAAAGACCGCGTTATTAGTCGAAACACCATGATTACCATTGCCGCTTTTATCTGTAAAAACTTTAGTCGCGGCATTATAATTTGCCTGAGTAAGATCTAAGTCGACGACTAAGCCGTCGCGATTATTATTCTGGCCATAAGCTAAAACCAGCACCGATACCAAAGCTCCGCCCAGGATAAGGACGGCGAAAGAAATTATTTTTAAGCGCCAATTAGCGCGTTTTATTCTCTTAAACATAAGTGATATTTAAGCCGAACCGAAATAAGTAATTTGGCAGATAGCAGATAATGATATTATAGCAATAATAGGGACAATTAGGCTATATATAATCTCATCGGTCGGTCATTAACTTCCCTGTCAAAGCTAACGGCTAAACAACTCTTGATTTTTATAAACTATTATGCTAATTTAGTATATAATTATTCAAAATAAGCATAGTAATATGATCCAAAAACTATTTTCTTCTCAGGTAACTTTCAAAATCTTGGCAGCGCTATTCTCCGAACCGAAAAAAATATGGTCAACCGCCGAGATTATCAAGGCGACCGACAAAAATCAAACAAATATCCAGAGAGAGCTGGAGAAGCTCCAAAAGCTAGAGCTCGTCATTAAAGAAAGCAAAGGTAAACAAAATTTTTTTCAGATCAATCAGGAATCAGACTTCTACCCGCCTTTAGCGGATCTGTTTGCCAAACATCAAGCTGGACAAAAAAAGTTTTATCTCTTAAACGAAGAAGGCGGCTCCTGTTTATTATCTGTCGACTACATGCTTAAAGGCTTTCGTTCAGATTATGGAATTAGGCATGGCGTGATGCGCGAGATTCCAGAAATTATCGCAATTTATAAAAATGATTATGGTAAATATTATTTCGAAGAAAAAGTCATTGAAAATGAAGCCAAATATCTCTTGAGCAAGCTGCTCGATGATGCTTCTTTTGTTAACAAACTAATTTATCCTGAAACAATAGAGCAAGGAGAGGAAGCGCAAAAAATATTAACACAACTCAAAAAAAAGAACTTTAAAGTTACAAAAAAAGAGATGCTTGCTCTAATTGATAAATTTAACGAAATATTTTACATCCAAGTCGGCCTTAACCATAACGCCGCCTATGATCTCAAAGACCAGCTCTACTCCAACTACCTCAACGATTATCTACAGAAAAAAATTAAGACAAGCAAACTTAATTTAAGCTATGCGACCGAAAAGCTGCTGGCTCCGGAAAAACTCACCTACACACAGATAATGAAGATGGAACTACTAAAACTAGCTATATCTGGCGGCCAAGGAGAAAAAATTAAAAAAATTTGGCAAGATTGGCAATGGCTTAATTATAGCTACACTGGCCCCGGCTTAGAATGGGATTATATCAAATCAAGCTTCGCTGAGTTGCAAGCGCAATCTAAAAGCGAACTACGCCAAGAATTATATAATCTACAAAACAATGAAAATCTGGTAAGAACAGAAAAAAATAAAATTTTTCAACAACTAAAAATAGACGATAAACACCAAAATTTCATCAAGGCGCTATCCCTTTTAGCCTATCTAAAAATATACCGCAAAGATACTGCCTTCATGATTTTCTATATAAATTACAAGATCTTGGATAAATTAATTCCAGAATTAAAGCGGACAGAAGCCCTCTATCTATTAGTGAACGAATTAAAACAGTTTCTCGCTGGTGGCCAGCTACCGACAAAAAAAGAATTAAAAAACCGCCGTTTAGCTTGCGCTTATTTTTACGGCGAAGATCACTTATACGTCGGAGCAGAAACGGATCAAATACTGAAAGGAAAAATCAGCGAAACTAATGAAGATAAGTCTCACTTAAAAATACTGGAAGGGACAACTGCCTGCTTGGGGCGGACCGGCGACTGGGTAAGCGGCACAGTTAAAGTAATTAACTCCGCCAATGATATGTCAAAGATGGAAAAAGGCGATATTCTCGTCTCTTACGCCACCACGCCGGAAATATTACCAGCCATGAAAAAAGCCGCCGCTATTGTAACAGACCACGGGGGAATCACTTGCCACGCAGCTATCGTTTCCCGGGAACTTAATCTCCCCTGCTTAATCGCCACCAAATATGCGACAAAAATTTTTAAAGATGGTGATAAAGTCGTAGTTTGTCCGCGCCATCGTTATATCAGATTTCAATAATAACCAAGAATAATTTTACCAACCTTGCAACCAAAAATAAAAAGCCCTGTTAATAAGGGCTTTTAAAAAAATACATTACTGATGTTTTAGCTTTCCTGAATAGCCGTGTTCATTATTGTTTGATCAAAGACGTGCATTTGTCTGACGGTTATTCTGTCAAAAAACTTCGTCAACGCCTTATCTTTAAACAATTCTTTGGCAAACTCAGATGAAAACCGCGCGTAACCGCCAAAATGGAATTCTATCTTATTCTTAGGCTTGTTTTTTAAGAAAGCGACAATCTCCTCGCGCATTTTAGCTGCTACTCTTGGAGATGTTTCGAAGTCAATTTTTTTAAAAGATACAATGCCATCATCTTTAACAAATTTATTGGCTTCACTTATTTCGTTTTCAGCAAAAGCGTTTGCGGTTTTAAACATATTTTTGAATAAACCGTCCAGGTCATCACCCTCTTTAAATCGGGCGACTACCGGCCCACCGTTGCTATCTTCCAGATAAAACTTACCCCCATCTAAAAAATGGAACTCTTTTTTTGTGTAATTTATAGTTACTTCGGTCTTTACTCGACCAATTTCACTACTCGCAAGTTTATAAGGAGCGCTAAATTCAAACCTTTTGATGGTTTCGATTTCTTTTCTAGTAATCTTTCCTTTTTTCATCTTGTAAATATTTATAGTGGAACATATGTTAATGAACAAATAAATGACTAAAGAGTGTATCATCCTGGCCGCCCCATTGTCAAAACAGCTTATTTTATATTAAGACAAAATATGAGTATTAAAATAAGGCTTAACCTTATTTTTGATTTACCGCGGAGATGGTGCAACGTTTTTAAAAAGCTATCCTCAACATACCTTCTTTAAGCTAAAAAAGTTAAACTAACCATTTAATTTTGAGCTCTTTATTTTATCAAAGCTAACACCAAAATTTTTGAGCTCCGTAGCTAAAGCCAATACGGGAAGCCCGACAATATTAAAATAGTCTCCTTCTATCTTTTCGACAAATAAAGCGGCCATGCCCTGAATTGCATATCCTCCACCTTTATCTAATGGCTCTCCAGAAGCAACATATATATCTATCTCTTGCTCAGAAAGATTCTTAAAATATACTTTTGTTTCCACTGATTTTACAATTTGTTTTTGTGTTTCTGTATCAATTACTGTAAAGCCGGTTATAACAAAGTGCACCCTACCACTAAGTTTTTTCAACATATATTTAGCTCTTTCTGGTGTTTTAGGTTTTCCAAAAACTTCCCCATCAATAGCGACAATTGTATCTGCTGAAATAATAATCGAATCTTTATGTCTTTGCGCAACATCTTTTGCTTTTCCCAAAGATAAAAATTCAGCCAATTTGCTCGGCTCCATTTTCAAGCTCATATCTTCTTCATAATTACTTGGATCAATTTCAAACTCCAAGCCAATTTGTTCGAGTAGGTCTTTTCTTCTTGGAGACTGCGATGCTAATATTATAATTTTCATAAATGTAGTATCCCTTATTTTATTTAATCATAGCATAAACCATTCCAAGGCGACAAATTTCCCATAAAAAAATAGCCCTTCCCTCTCCGCCAGCTGGCGGATGGCGGAAGGGCTATTTTTAATCTGCGGAGAGGGCGGGACTTAGTTAGAACGGTATTAATTAAAATATCCACCATTTTTATTTCTATATAATTCACATGGCTTTTCATATTCTTCATAATATTTATTTTCGACAAAGCCAGGTTTAATTCTGCCACTTATTAATTCCTCTAACGAATTTTTATTACACGAGTATGAAAACTCGTGAGAATGTCCTGCAATTAGTATATTATATAATGAAATCTCATTATTTTTATTATTAAAAATTGTCTTTCTTTTAACTTTATAATCAACTAAAGGATAGGTTAAAATTGTTCCCAGAATACAACTGATTATTTTAACTTTAATCCTATTTAAGCTAAAATTCAAAATTCTTCATTAATAAACACTATTTATAATAAAACAAAAGTACCTCTAAATTAGAGGTACCTGAGTCTACTCGATACTAAATTGTCTTGGGAGGATGGAACGAACTTGGAACAATTTTAATTTCTTCCTCTTTGCCGTATTTTTTACCTATAATCTTATCGCCGACTCTTTGAATACTATCATAACTTCTATGGTTTGTTCTCCCCGTATTTTTATCAATTAAAACCTCTCCGCCAAACATATCCTTCCCTATTAACAAGCCATCTATAGAAATAATATCTGTAAAAAATCCAGCAGACAGTTTACCGTCCTGGCCAATTAAGCATTTATGGCCCATTGTATCCGAACCTATTATTAAACCATCTTTATATTCAATTTGTTTATAAATACCATGTCCTATATTTACTCCTAACTCTTCCTTGTTATCTTTAGAAAAAGTTTCCCTATCATAATTCCGCCTTTTTATATCATCACTCAGGACTTCATATGCCTCAGCAACTTGCTGCAAATCTTCCAATCTTGAATTATTTCCGATTGAATCTGGGTGCAATTCCTTTGCCATTTTTCTAAATGCTTTTTTAATTTCATCTGAGGAGGCGCTTTGGCTTAGACTTAATATTTCATAGTAGTTTTTTTTCTTGGGTTGATTGTCGCCAAAACTTTCAAATATCATAATTTTATTAATATTAGCAATAGAATATATATAGATTAACATAACAAAACTGAAAAATCAAAATCGACCCAAAATTATATATTCTGTCAGAAACCCACCTTCTTGCTACGCCAAAAAAAGACCCGAAGCAGTTCGGGTCTTTTTCCTTAGCGGGCTACCTCGGGCTGGAACCGTAATTTCGGCAAGCCCAGCAAGGCTTTTCGGTGTTTTTTTAAGACTATATAAAATAAGATCCTCGTGCGCTATGGCTTTCTTTAAAAAGTGACAAAAGTGACACAGACACAGGGTATAAGATTACATTCACCTGTAAACTTAATTAACTTATATCTTTGTTTTTACTGGGGATTTTACCTCAGCTAATTTTTTTTCCAATTTATCTAAATCTAAAGTTTTTAATTCCAAAGACAAGACTTTTAAAATAAATTCGCCAGCATCGAAACTATTATCTTTTATACCATCGCTCCTTTTTCCACTATCCTTGTGCCTTTGATATTTTTCAACAAGATTAGATAATAATTTAAATAAAAACCTAGACATCTCATCAGTTATAGCTTTTAAGCCTATTTTTTTACCCGGCTTATCAAGTTTAATAAATGGCAAGCCCCAAAATATATAAATATTTTTGTATTTTTCTTTTTTTATCCTTTTATTAATGTTATGTACTGCACAAACTAATTCCATATTATCTTTTAAAATCATCCTGTAAAAAGATTCTGCTGAAATTTTTGCAATATCGTCTCCTATATTCCAAAGAGTGCCTATATATCCACGAACGCCACGTCCCGTCCATTGGCTGGCAATTTCATCCCAGGAAGAACATGAGTTATTAAAAACGATTGGTGATGTTTGGCCAGCTAAATAATGAAAATTACACTGATGAATATTATCAAGACATTCAATGTGTCCGAAATAAGGAATGTACCCGTGGTGTTTTACTGACACTATCTTATCTTCTACGTGGTCTTTAGATGAAGCTAATTCTTCAATATGTTTATATGCGGATTCGCCTATATTAGCAGCGGACAAATCTTCACTACCCCATTTATATCCATCTAATCTTGAAAAAATTAATTTTGAAGTTACACCAATTAATGGCTCTCCCTTACTATCTACGTGCATAGTATTTTCAAAATCTATTATTTCATAATATTCTAAGACATGTTTTTCTCCGTTTTCATCTACAAAATCTCTCCTGACAAAATTACCATCTAAGTGACCGCCGTGGCTTCCAATATGCAAAACATCATAAGGAAATTGACTAATATAATTTACAAAATTATATCTAGTAGAAGAATGTTCTTGTC
>CAIZYV010000061.1 GCA_903937325.1 Candidatus Falkowiibacteriota bacterium
CCGAATACCCTATCTCTTAATACTTATAATTAACACCAGCCTAAGAAATAAATAGCTATGAAGATAGCAATTAACGCCCTACCCTATACCAGTTATCAAGGCATCGAGAATTTTCTCGTTGGGCTTTTGCGCGCCTGGCCAAAAAGCGAAGACATTATTACAGTTTTTGCTAATGAAAAATCCGCAGCTTTTCTCACTGACCTGCCCCCTTACATTAAAATAGAAATAAAAAAATTTACCAAAACTACGCGCTTGCGTCTTTTTTACTACCAACAATTTGTCTTGCCACAAATACTAAAAAAAGAAAAATTTGATATTATTTTTTGTCCCTCGCTGGAGTCATCCTGGTTATTCTCTAAAAAAATAGTCACAATTCATGATGCCGCACCCTTTGTTCTTGAAAACGAAAATTCATTTATCGGCAAAATATACTGGCAAAGCTGTCTTTTCTTTGCTAAACATTTTTCTCTTGGCATTGTAACTGTTTCAGAATTTTCACGCCAAGAGCTTATCACAAGTTTAGGCATTAAGGCGGAAAAAATTAAAATTATCTATAATGCCCCACCCATATTAAGCGCTGCCAACATACAAAATTACACAGAAATAAAAAAAATAACAAATCCATATATTATCACCGTCGGTAACGCCCGCCCCCGCAAGAACTTAGATGCCCTGTTAAGCGCTTACCAACAAATATCCACAAAGCGACCAGACTACAAATTACTGATCATCGGCAAAATGGATAAAGAAATGGAAAAATTGAAAGCGAAAAATATACCCGGGATAATATTCACCGGCTTCATCGATGAAAAAGAAAAATACCGTCTCCTTGCCGGCGCTAAATTACTCGTCCTTCCTTCTCTATATGAAGGATTCGGCGTACCAATCTTGGAAGCACAAAACTTAAAAATACCAGTGATATGCACAGATATAACCGCTTTCCGAGAAGCAGCCGGTGCTGCCGCCCTCTTTTTTGATAAAAATAAAGCCACTGATATAGCCAACAAAATCGAGAATCTGCTCGATAACCCCGCCCTGGCAGAAGAATTATCGGTAAAAGGAAAAATTAACACTCAGCGCTTCTCTTGGACAGACTCCAATGCTCGTTTAATCACTCTTATCCACCAACATGAAAATATTACAGATAAATAAACTATATTATCCGGCAATCGGCGGTGTCGAAAGTGTCGTACAAAATATTGCCGAAAGACTAAATGGGCAAGATGATTTTATCGTCGATGTTTTGGCTTGTCAAAATAAAGGCGGCAGGCAAACGGAGAATATTAATGGCATTAAGATATATCGCGCCGCATCTTTTGGAAAAATATTAGGAATGCCAATATCCTTAGATTTTTTCCGGCTCAGCTTTAAGCTCTTTAGGCAGTATGATAAAATAATTATCCATTACCCCTTTCCTTTAGCATCTTTTATTTGCCCCTTCATACCTAAACGCAAACTGATAATCTGCTATCACTCTGATATCATACGTCAAAAAATAAGCAGAATTATATTATCCCCATTAATTAAAATAAGCCTAAAAAGAGCCAGTCTTATCTTAGCCGGAGGCAATAATATTATCAAATATTCAAGCTGGCTTTACCCGTTAGCTAAAAAATGCCGCGTCCTGCCCTACGGCACGCAGGCAAATTTCCAGACAGCAGACGAAGAAAAATCACTTATCTTGAAAAAAAAATATAGTAATGGAAAAATATTGTTACTTGCCGTCGGCCGTCTAGTATATTATAAAGGCTTTACTTATGCCATTAAAGCCATGGGCGATATAGACGCAAAATTACTGATTATCGGCACTGGACCGGAAGAAAAAAAGCTGCGACAGATTATTAAAGATAAAAAATTAGAAAATAAAATAGAAATTATCGGTACGCAAGAGCGTTTAGCTCCATTTTTTCTCGCAGCTGATATTTTTCTTTTTCCCTCTATTGCTAGAAGCGAGGCTTTTGGCTTAGTCCAGCTTGAAGCAATGGCTGCCGGTAAGGCTATAATAAATACTTATCTGCATACAGCCGTCGAAGAAGTTAGCCAAAATAATATTAGCGGGGTCACGATAAAACCTAAAGACAGCCAAGCACTCGCCACCGCCATAAATACCCTAATAGCCAATCCGGAATTAAGAAATAAATTAGGCGCCCAAGGACAAGAGCGTTATCAAAAACATTATCGACTAGAAATTTTTACACAAAACTTAAAAAATATTTTAAAAAGCAGCTAAATTTTTTAAGCTGTGACGTATTTTAAAAAACCAACTCTCTAGAGCTGGTTTTTTAAATAAATAATATTTAAGAAATATTACGATTCGTTCACAAGAGGCTTCTTCGTCAGTCTAAAATAGCCAAACATAATTGCCGGCACTAATAGATAAGAAATGAGCGTCGCCCAAGCGGCGCCAATAATAGCAAAGCGGTTAATAAATAAAAAATTTAAACAAACATTAAGAATCATGCCCGCAAAATTACTAAAAAAGATAAGACTCAGGCGATTCTCAGCAATTAACTGCTGATAAAAAGCCCAATTTAAAAATAAACCAAGGCTCGACCAAGCATAAACTCTCAAAACAGCTACAGCCGGAAGATATTCAGCACCAAACAAGCCCACCACTAAATAATAAGATAAAGCGACGGTCCCAAGAGCGACAAACAATGCAAAAATTAACATAAAAACAAAAAAGTGAGATAAACGTCGCTGATAAATATTGATGTCCGTTTTCTTCGCATTTAAAATAGCTGGAAAGAGTGAGGCCGAAATAATAGCCGGCAAAAAATACCAAACCTCGACGAATTTAACGGCGACCGCATACAAACCAACTTCAACCGTGCCAAGAATTTGGCCGATCATCACTTGATCAATTCTTAAAAGAATAAAAGAAACAGCCGCTGATAACATTAAAAGCCAAGAAGTTGAAACAATTTGCCTGGCTAGCGACCAACTAAGACGCCAAGCGCTTAGGCGATGACCGCGACGACGATAAATAAGGACTAGTAGCAAAGACTGCCAACAAGCATCTAGAGTAAAGATTAAAATCAACCACCAAAGATCGGCTCCAGAAAGAATAAAAATAATTTTAAGAACGCTGCTGACCATACCGGCGATAACCTGAGCCCAAACATTATTCTTTGCCTCAACTCGTGATTGAAAAAAAGCACTAACTACATTCACAGACTGAAAGATAAAACTAGTGGTAAAAATAATAATTAAAATCCGATTAAATGAGCTTTGTTTAACAACGAAGGTGGCAATAATCGTAATAATAATTGCTATTAAAGCTCCTAATAATTTAAGAGTAAAACTAGTTCCTAATAACTCCTCTTTCTTTTCTGGAGTTTTTACCAATTCCCGAACCAAAATACTATCCACACCAAAACTGGCGATAAAACCAAAAAGACCCGCAAAGGCTAAGGCATAGTTAATAGTTCCATAGTCTTCTGGCCCGAGATAACGAGCCATCCAGGCGCCAATAAAAAAAGATAGTAATAAAGCAAAAACTTGCCCCGCAAACATCCAGCCGGTATTAAAAAAGTAGCGTTTAAAACCATCATGCTCCCATAGCCAGCGATAAGAGACGGGAGTAATTTTAGTCATGAATTTTAAAAATGTATTCAACATGAAAGTAAATAAAAATTAACTTTGACCGTAGACGCTGGCAATAATATCCGCATCCTTGCCACTAGTATTTAAAAGACTAAGATTTTTTGCTTCCGCCGCCGCTAAGAAATCAATGCTGGCTAAATCTAATTCGCAACCCCGGGCATAGTTTAAAAAAGCGGCAAAATCTTTAACAAAACAATGGCCACCCGCCCCTCGGCCACTTTCAATAGCTGTACCGGAAGCGTGCACCGGGTCAAGGTGGCTAGCACCGATGCGCGGATCAGACGCCATGCCTGCTTTAATATGTTCCCAATCACTTCCCTCCTTAACGGCTAGATCATACAGAATATTGGCGTAAATAACTTTCAAAAATAAGAAACAATTAGCCGCATATTTCACCAGCTCCGCCTCTTTAGCCTGGCAAGCCAGGCGCAGAGGTGCAGCGGGTAAAAGATCAAGAATTTCTTCCGCTTTAGCGCGATATTCATCACTATCAATCGGATAACCAATAATATTACGCGTTGGATGAGCGGCGTCGAAAGCGGCAGTTTTTTCCGTTAAAAATTCCGGGCTATGAAAAATAAAACGATCAGGATATTGAGCCTGCAAAGATTCGCAGGTCCCCGGTACGATAGTCGATTTAATTATAGCTGCCTTACCGATACCGACCAAAGATAACACCGAAGCCAAAATACTATCATCAAAACCCTGAGGCGTTGTCGGTGTCGGCACCGCAATAAAGACAAAATCACAAGTAGCAATCGCTTCTCGATTAGCAACATATTCAAGTTCCTGAGAATAACGAATAACTTTAAAACCGCGATTTTCGAAATCATCAGCATAATTCTTACCAATAAAACCCTGGCCGATAAAACCAATTAAAGGATGTTCAGACATAAAAAAAATAATTTATTCAACGAAAATTATTAATAACTATTTTATTATAACATATAAATCACCAAAAAACAGGCATAAAAGCCTGTTTTTAAATTAAGGGAAAATTTCTTATTTCGTTCTCTTCGCCCGTTGTCGATCGATCTCCGTCAAATACTGTTTGCGCAAACGGACATTATGCGGAGTAATTTCTAAATATTCATCTTCATTCATAATACCCAAGCCTAATTCGATGGTAATCGGTACAGGCGGAATAAGCTGAATTGCTTCATCTGAACCGGAAGCGCGGACATTAGTTAACTGTTTGCCTTTAATCGGATTAACGGACAAATCATTACCCTTAGCAACATTACCGATAATCATTCCTTCGTAAACTTCAGTATTAGGCTGGATATAGAGGACGCCGCGTTCTTGTAAGTTCCATAGCGCAAAAGCTAAGGCCTTACCGGTCATCATTGAGACCATCGAACCAAGCTCATTCTTTTCAATCTCACCAGCATATACTTGAAAGCCAAGCACTTGGGCACACAAGATGCCCTCACCGCGAGTATCAACAATAAATTCATTGCGATAACCGAGTAGACCCCTGGTCGGCATAGCGAAGGTTAAACGTGATTGACTGTTATGAGTCTTGAAATCAGTCATTTTTCCGCGACGCTTGGAAACCTTTTCAATTACTACGCCGGATAAATTTTCTGGCACATCAATTGTCACTTCTTCAAAAGGCTCAACTTTAACACCATCTTCTTCCTTAATAATTACCTGAGGCTGAGACACTTGCAATTCATAACCTTCACGACGTAAATTTTCCAATAAAATGGCGACATGTAATTCGCCACGACCGAAAACACGATAATAGTTCGTTTCTGAAAAATCAATCTTCAAGCCAACATTAACTTCCAATTCTTTTTCCAAACGTTCTTTCAACTGTCGATTGGTGACAAATTTACCTTCCCGACCAGCAAAAGGCGAGTTATTAATTAAAAAATTTAAAGCAATAGTTGGTTCATCAATTTTAATCGCTGGCAAAGCGGCCTGATCCGCTTTTTCCGCAATCGTCTCACCGATATAAATATCGGCCAAACCAGCCACCATCACGATATCACCAGCCTCAGCTTCCGCTACTTCCTGACGGCCGATACCTTTAAAAGTAAAGAGTTTAGTAATTTTGCGGGCTCTAGTCTCGCCATTTAAATTTTCAATAAAGACATTCTGCGCTGTTTTTATTTTACCTTCATAAATACGACAGATAGCACAGCGTCCCAAAAAATTATCATAAGCCAAATTAAAAGGCTGAGCTAAAAGAGGCTTGGACAAAGATTCTACAGAAGAAGCTGGTTTTACATGATTTAAAATTAATTCCAACAAAGGCACAAGATTATCTGATTCATCGGCCAACTCTCTTTTTGCAAAACCCTGTTTAGCGGCGGCATAAATAACCGGAAAATCCAGCTGTTCATCGCTGGCACCGAGATCTAGAAATAATTCATAAACCATTTCTACCACTTCTGCTGGGCGAGCCGCCGGCTTATCAATTTTATTAATAACCACAATCGGCTTTAAACCAAGTTCTAAAGATTTCTTCAAAACAAATTTAGTTTGCGGCATCGGCCCTTCCTGAGCATCGACTAGCAAAAGAACGCAATCGATAGAACGTAAAATACGCTCAACTTCAGAACTAAAATCAGCGTGGCCAGGAGTATCAACAATATTTATCTTTGTTTCATTATAAAAAACCGAAGTATTTTTAGAATAAATCGTAATTCCCCGCTCTTTTTCCAAAGCATTGCTATCCATGCTCACTTCATCATTAGACATGCCGGTCTGGCGCATCAAAGCATCAGTAAGAGTTGTTTTGCCATGATCAACATGGGCAATAATGGCAATATTTCTGATTTCCATAAATAAAAATAATTAAAAAATTGAAAAATTGAGAAAATACCTCAATAAAGCAAAAATTACGCCGCGGGCGTAATTTGGCCTTGCTTATTGATAATAATTGTTTTTCTAGAAATAGTCAAATTTAGGACAAAAGACAAGACAAAAATAAGCAAATATTAGCGCTTCTCTTTAACATCAACAGCAGGTGGTAAATCAAGAACCTTCACACCTAAATCTTGCGACGACACATTAATAACCATCTCTCGATCAAAAACCTGAATTTCTTCACCGCGGCCAACTTGAAGATTATAATTTTCCTGTTGCGCAAATAGAGCAAGTAAGTCACCTTTTTCCCAAGCATCTGATAAGGCAGAGAGTTTGCCTGTTTCAGCAGCAATCTTTTCTTTAAGGGACTCTAGAGTTTCAGAAGATGATTGAATACTTTCTTGAGTTTTAGAATTCTGACCTCGTTTTGCCAGTTTCACTAAAAGATCCTCCTGAACACTTTTTTCAGTCTCTAATACAAAAATATTTCTTTTGGCCATTTTTTTAGAGAAGGCGATCTCTTTTGCAACATCTGCCATCACCTGTTTTTTAAAGCCTGCATCCAAATCATTCAAAGAAATCTGACGGAGCTCCCTCTTCTTATCATCACGATAAAAGAAAAAAACATTATCACCTTTTTCACCGGCTTGAGCGCGCAATTTTTGAATCTTACTCCAAGAAACATCTTGTAAAAGTTCATCGGTTAAAACAAAAACCAACTCACCATCAGGTAGTTTATCAACGGCCGTGCAGGCTACATCCAAACCCTTTTCATGCCAATTGCCATCATACTTCATACTTCTAACCTCTTCAGCAATGGCAGCTGGATCTTTAAATTGCTTAATTCTATCCATATTATTGGAAAAAGTAGCAAAATTAATTTTCAAACCCTTAAAATCCTGTTTAGCAATTATATCGGCCATATCTTCATAAGAATCGGAAACAGAAGGGCTATTATCAAATAAGAAAGTAATACCATTGTAAACCTCTAAATTTTCAAAGATTGGTAGTTTCATGTCTTGCGTTTTTATATCATAATTTTCAGGCAGATTAACGGGGTTTTTCGAAGACATCTTATCCACAGAGATATTCTTGGGCACGGAAACAGAAAAACTGATTTTACGGCAATCATCAAGTAAAGATTTATATTTTACTGGATCAGAATTTTTAATTTTTTCAACTTCTGTTTTAGTATATTGTTTATCAGTGTCGGGATTTTGCAGATCAGTAATATAAGTCACACCCTTCTCCGGACCACTGTCGGAATTAGGCATCTCGTGCTTAAACCCTTTCGCTTTAAGCTGCTTGGCTAAGTCATCGGGAAGATTCTTAAAGTCATAATTTTCTAAACTTTTAGTCAATAATTGATCTATAACCCGCAACCGAGCATTTGTTAATTCCTCATTTTTTCCCTCCCATTCGCTAGTCGGCCGCTCATCACTGGAACCAAAAAGCGTAAAATCAGAGGCAATAATATCTTTAGCGTTATCCGTAGTAATATTCGCTAAAAAAGATTCAAAACTAGAAACAATCCCTTGAGCATTAGTAATTTCTGCTTTATCGGTAGAAAAATAATTCTTCATATCCAAACTGACCAGACGGGACGATTCCTCTACATTAGCCTTTAGGGGCTTAGCATCTCCGTCCGAAACCGACTCAAAATCGGCAGCAGAAGCCTGATAGGTTTTGTCCGGGTCAGGTTCATTATTAAAAGATTTCTGTATCTCTTTCGGTGTTTCCAAATTATCTTTCAACTGATCTTTATTTTCGGCACCATGCGCTTGAGGAGCAAATTTAGTAAAAATCATCAAAGTAATAAAAGCAGCTCTAACAGCTTTATTATCGGCAAATATTTGCATCCAGCTGCGATCAGCCTTATCGCCGCTCCCCTCCATCATACTCAAAGCCGATTCAATTTCAGTCATTATTTGCTCGCCGTCAGTCTTAATCGCCATTTCTTGTCCAGATAAAAAATTATGTAAATCTTCAGGCGACATGCCTGTCATACGAAAAACATCTTCTGGCGCCAAGCTACCGCCTAGTTCTTTTTGTATTTTCATGGCCGCCTGCAAATCAGCAAGATTAGCGCGAAAATCAGGCAATCCTGATTGAGTGGCATTTTCAAGACTATGGTTAGATTTTTCTCCCTTCAGCATCCCTTCTTCAACAGAATTTTCTGGAACTAAAGGCTCAGTATCATGATTAAGAGGTGATTCTTGTCCCTTTTTGCGTAAAAAGTTAAACATATAATAAATATTTATAATTCATTATAACAAAAAAATATGAAAAAATAAAGGAATTTGCGCCCATAAAAAGATAAAAAACGTCAAATTACAGATTTTTTTAAAAAAAGACCTTCCACCGGAAGGTCATTAATACTTTTACAGCATTAGTTTAATCATTACTGCTTATACTCGTGGCAATAACGCCACCAGAAAAATGAAAGCTTAAGCCTTTTATTTCTGGAGCTGACAAATCACCAGCGCCAGCCTTGCTTAAAAAAACAACGGCGCTTAAATCTTGATTAATTGATAGCGTTTTTGCTTCATAAATCGAACCTGGAGAGATAAAAACAGCCAAATCATTGAATTCAAGTAAGACTCTATTGGAAGACAAATTTGTCAGTTCAATCGGCACTTTATTATCAGCCGAGAACAGAAAATCACCATCTTTTTCCTTGAGGAAGACGAAACCAATCTTTTTCATCACCTCCACTCCATCATTAGATTCATACCGAGTAAAAGCATAGTAGATGTCGCCATCCATCAGCGGCCAAGTGGCAGTAGCACCTGCATTGATTCTAATTAATCCCCCTGGACAAGAATAAGGCACTAAAATCACATCATATAATTCAGTATTTATTATACTTTGCGCCGAAACAGGCCTCAGGCAGAAAACAAATAAAATTAAAAAAATTATTTTTTTCATCAGCTATATATTTTTAAATTAAAAATGAACGATAGTCGAGTGACATTAACATAAAAAGGCAAATAAAGCAAATACCTTAAAAAGATTAATTCAAAATAAAATAAAAAAGCGATGCAAAATCGCTTTTTCCGTATTTTTCTCTTAAATGCTAAATAGCCTGAGAAGCTTTAGGAGTACCAAGAAAACGACAATTTCCCTTAATAAAGCCATATAGCCAAACCAGTAAAAGCCAGCGCTTACTACCACATACGCTCAAACCCGTCACAAAATGGCTACCACCAGTGGCGGGCCAGATAGAACCGGGCGCAATAATTAAAAATTGCCTTTGCAATTCAGGGTAAGCAGCACCAAGAGCTAAAAGCTCCATAAGGTTTGCTGGACGATAAGCAACTTTATCCATTTCCGAAATAGCATCTTGAGGGCTAATGTCTGGATTAAAACAAAATAACTTAAATTTTATTTCTACATTTTCCCCAGTCATTTGCGGAGAAATAGGAAAATTTTTAGCATTAATGCCGGTGCTTTTCCAATCGTAATTTCCATTA
>CAIZYV010000062.1 GCA_903937325.1 Candidatus Falkowiibacteriota bacterium
AGCCACAACCAAAAACCGAGACGCCGCTGCTCTCCTTGCCAAAAAGCAATAATTTTAGAGACAAAACGCAAAAAACCAAGGCTGTACCACCAAATAGGAAAGAAGAAGATGCCACCCAAAAAACGTCCCAGGACTTGGAGGCTGATAATTAAAAAATTAGTCTTAGACATGTTTTAATTATAGCATTAAAAAGCCGTGAAAGACAAAAAATTATTAGCCCTAATCTTTAATTGACAAGCGGTAAGCGATATATTATGATGTATTTTAGCAGTCATAAAGTAAGACTGCTAAATAATAAATAGCTTAATCAATATAATATGTTTAATAAATTTACAGAAAAAGCCCAGGAAGCAATTATAAATTCCCAGGCAATTGCCGCTAATTTCGGTCAACCTAATATTGAGGCTTTACACATTTTTCTTTCCCTTCTCCAGCAACCGGAAAGTTTAGTAAAGCCGGTTTTAGAAAAATTAAAGGTTGATCCGGAAATTTTAGAAAATTATGCCGTTAATGAAATAAAAAAATTACCCAAAAGCAAAATTGATTTGCAAAATGGACCGATACAAGCAGTATCTGGTACTAACGAAACAGCGCTGATTTTAGAACGCTCAAAAAAAGAAGCGGATGGCATGGGCGACGAGTTTATTTCCACTGAGCATATTTTACTAGCCTTAATTGGAATTGCTTCTCCAGCGCAAAATATCCTGCTTCAGGCCGGCATAGAATATCAAAAAGTAGCCGCCATTTTACAAGAATTACGCGGCGATGAACATATCAGCGACCCCGGCTCGGAAGGAAAATTTAAAATTTTAGAAAAATATACCACCAACCTCACGGAACTCGCCCGCCAAGAAAAATTAGACCCAGTCATCGGCCGCGACACGGAAGTCCGTCGCGTCATGCAAGTATTGCTGCGTCGAACAAAAAATAATCCAGTACTAATTGGCGAGGCGGGCACTGGCAAGACCGCAATTGTTGAAGGCCTAGCTCAACGCATCATCGCTGGCGATGTTCCAGAAAATCTCAAAAATAAAGAAATAATCAGTCTTGATCTCGGCGCACTAGTAGCCGGTGCCAAATTTCGAGGCGAATTCGAAGATCGTCTAAAAGCAGTCCTAAAAGAAGTGCAACGCCAGAACGGTCGCATTATTTTATTTATTGATGAATTACACACACTTATCGGCGCTGGATCGTCTGAAGGCTCCATGGATGCTTCTAATATGCTTAAACCGGCCCTGGCTCGTGGCGAATTACGCACTATTGGTGCCACCACTACCAAAGAATATCAAAAATATATAGAAAAAGACGCTGCCCTAGAAAGACGCTTTCAACCGATAATGGTCAATGAACCGAGTGTAGAAGATACTATCAGCATGCTTAGAGGACTCAAAGAAAAATATGAAGTTCATCACGGCGTACGCATCACCGATGATGCTTTAAGCGCTGCCGCTAAATTATCAAACCGCTATATCAGTGATCGCTTTCTGCCCGACAAAGCGGTCGACTTAATTGATGAAGCAACTTCTTCCCTGCGCATGGAAATAGATTCAATGCCAGATGAACTCGATCAGTTAAAACGTCGCATTAAACAACTAGAAATAAACAAAGCCGCCTTATTGTCATCAGAAAAAAAATCTCCAAAATTAAGAGGAGTAAATCAAGAACTAGGTAAACTCAAAGAACAGGCCAATCAACTAGAACTGCATTGGAACAACGAAAAAAATATTATTTCCCAAATACGCCAACATAAAAAAGATATCGACGAATTAAAAATAAAGTCAGAAATTAGTCAGCGCCAAGGAGCCGACCTGACCGAAGTAGCAAAAATAAAATACGGACTAATTCCCGAATTAGAAAATAAAATTCAAGTACTCCAAGATGAATTGATAAAAATTCAGAAAAAGGGTCAACGCATCTTAAAAGAAGAAGTCGGCGAAGAAGATGTTGCTAAAGTCGTAGCGCGTTGGACGGGTATCCCCGTTAATAAAATGTTAGCCGACGATCTTCAAAAATTAGCTGATGCCGAACAAGAATTAACTAAAGAAGTTATCGGCCAAGATGACGCTATCACCGCAGTTGCCAAAGCTATCCGCCGCAGTCGCGCCGGCATTAATGAAGAAAAAAGGCCGATTGGTTCCTTTCTCTTTATTGGACCGACCGGAGTCGGTAAAACTGAATTAGCCAAAGCCTTGGCTCGTTTTCTATTCGATGATGAAAATTCTTTAATTCGCTTAGACATGAGCGAATATATGGAAAAACATTCGGTAGCTAAATTAATCGGGTCGCCTCCCGGCTACATCGGACACGATGAGGGCGGTCAGTTAACTGAAAAAGTTAGGCGCCGCCCTTATAGCGTCCTGCTCTTTGATGAAATAGAAAAAGCCCATCCGGACATGTTTAATATGCTTTTACAAATTCTTGATGACGGCCGCTTAACTGATTCTAAGGGCAGAACAGTTAACTTCAAAAATACAGTAGTAATAATGACATCCAATTTAGGCAACGAGGTAATTAAACAATATAGCATCGGTTTCGGTGGCGAAGATGAAAAGCCGAAAAAAGACCAGGCGCGCAGCCAAGAAATGAAAGACAAGGTTGATAAAATTTTGAAAGAAAATTTTAAATTAGAATTTCTCAACCGTATTGACGAAATTGTCCTCTTCAAGAGCTTACAAACGACCGATCTAGAAAAAATTGCCTCGCTAGAACTGGCCAAAGTTGAAAAAAGACTTAACGCCAAAAATATTACTCTACGCCTCGGCCTAAAAGTTAAGAAGTTTTTATCCGAAAAAGGCTATGACCCGACTTATGGAGCCCGTCCCCTTAAACGCTTAATCCAAAGCCTTATTCTTGATGAACTTGCCCTGCAGATTATTGAAAATAAAGTGCAAGAAGGCGACCAAGTAAAAATAGAAGTAACCGATAATGCTAACATCCTTATCAGCGCTATCTCTCGTAAGACAAAAAAATAAGCAAAAAATAAAAATGCCGCCCGATAATCTAGCGGCGTTTTTGTTTATAAATAAAAATACAAAAATAATCCATTTGGAGGATAAGAAAAAGTATATTATAATAGGAATACTTTAACTAATCTTGATCATATGCAAAAAAATATACTCCAAGCTATAATCATCGCTATTGTTACGATAATATTGTCCAGTGGCTGGGCGCAAGCGCAAGAAATAGACCCAAAATTTAATCCCAATATGATTATCAGCGATGAGGAATTACTGAATTATAACAGTTTAAGCTTAGCGCAAATTCAGAATTTCTTACAAAGCAAAAATAGTTATTTAGCTAATTACAGCACAGTTAATGCACACGGCACTAATAAATCGGCGGCGGAAATAATTTATGATGCTGCCAACAATAATTATGATTGTGACGGCGTTACTCTCGGGGACGCTCCGACTGAAAACGAAAAAAAGTTAAAGTGCCGCCGAATAACGACAGTTAATCCTAAATTTCTACTTGTTCTCTTACAAAAAGAGGCGAGCTTAATTGAGGATCCGAGCCCTGCACAAGCACGCTTAGATTGGGCAACTGGCTATGGCTGTCCAGATAACTGGGCTTGCAATCCTTATTACAAAGGCTTAGGCAAGCAAATAAACAGCGCCTCCCTGCAATTTTTGGCTTATATGAAAGAACCGCAACGCTATTCCTATAAAGCCGGTCAAAGCTATTCTTTTACAAACCCATACGGCACAATTTCCCAGGCAAATATGACTGTCACGCCAGCGAACCAAGCAACAGCGGCTCTTTATAACTACACCCCTCATGTTTTTAACGGCAATTATAATGTCTATAAACTATATCAACGCTACTTCCCTAAACACGCCGTCCGCTATCCGGATAATTCCTTACTTCAAGCTCGAGGAGAAGTAGGTGTTTGGCTTATTCAAGATGGACAAAAACGGCCCTTCCTAACGCAAAGCGCCCTAATTTCTCGTTATAGCTTAGATAAGATTATCGCCGTTGATAAAACAGAGTTAGAAAACTATGAAAAGGGACAACCGATTAGCCTGCCTAATTATTCTATCGTCCAAGCGCCGGATAAGAAACTCTATCTAATTACCGGTGATCAAAAAAGAAAATTTGAAAATCAAGAAGCTTTTAAAAAATTCGGTTTTAATCCGGCAGAAATTATTGAGGCCAGCACTCAAGACTTAAGCTATTATCAAGATGGTGCTCTTCTAACCGCCGCCTCCGTTTATCCGACAGGAGCACTTATACGCGATCCACAGAGCGGCGGGGTATACTATGTCCAAGACGGCAATAAAGCACCAATTATCGATAAAGTTTTGCTAAACACTAAGTTCAAGGGCAAAAATGTCCTAAAAGCCGGTGTCGCCGAACTTGCTCAATATACTAAAATAAGCCCAATTATCTTTGACAACGGTGAACTTTTGAAATCGGACAGCTCTAGCGCCGTCTATCTAATTGCTGGCGGTCAAAAACGCCCCTTCCGTAATGGCGATGATTTTGAAAAACTAGGTTACAAATGGAGCAATGTTATTAATGTTAGTCCTCAGCTTCTATACCTTTATCCTTTAGGCAGCGCTGTAACTTATGAAATTAGCGAATAAATAAAAAAAGTAGATACAAATTATTATATGCCCAATATTGCCAGCGCTTTCTTGCCGCCATCCCCCCTACTTATACCAGAAATTGGCAAACAAAATTATAATATTTTACAGAAAACTATCCAAGCCTATCAAAGCGTGGCTGATATTTTAAAAAAAGAAGAAACAGAAATTATAATTATCATTTCTCCTCACGGACAATCGCAAAATAATAATATCAGTCTCAATATCAGCCCGCAATTAAATCTAAGCTTTAAAGAATTTGGCTACCTAGCAACTACTAGAAGTTTTAGCTCGGCCTTAAGCTTAGCTGATGAAATAAAAAAACAGATGGGACGTGAAGACCCGGTACGTTTTGTCAGCCAAGATCAACTAGATTATGGCAGCGCTGTACCCTTGCAACTACTTAGCAATGATCTAAAAAATATTAAAGTATTACCTCTCTTCCCTGCAGAAAAAAAAGACAGAAAATATCATTATCAATTTGGCCAAAAATTAGGAGCTATCATTCGTAATCGTCCGGAAAAAATTGCTATAATAGCCGCCGGCGATCTCTCTCATCGCCTGAAAAAAAGTTCGGCTGCTGGTTATTCACCAAAAGGCGCCCGTTTTGATAACCGCCTAATCGCATATCTAAATGATTCAGAAAATGGAATTAATAAAATTCTGGCAATGGATGAAAAAATAGCAGAAGAGGCTTTAGAAAGCGGCTTAAAACAACTTTCCTTAATCCTAGGTATTATTGGAGAAAATTGTCAGCCACAAATATTATCTTATCAAAATGACTTCGGTGTCGGCTATTTAAGTGTTAATTTTAATCTGCGAATGGCTCTGATCTAAATTTATGGAGAATATTGCTGATTTATTAAAAAAACGACAAATAAAAAAAGCACCGGCTTATCCTTGGCAGGATTTAGCTTTGCGCGTTATTCAACAGCTATCGATTCCTACTTTCAAACGCGGTGCCGTTTTTATGGTTTGTAAAAACTTAACACCCAATCTAGTAGAAAGAGCAATGAACGATACTAAAGAGTTATGTCAAAACGGAGCAGCTTGGAAATATTTTTTCAAAATTGCCGACCAATATTTACCCAAAGCTGCGGTAACAAAAATAGTAAAAAATAATAAAACTAAAGCCAAATAAATATATGCCCGGAAAAATCAGAGAAATTTTACATCACCCCCACCCCGTACTTCGCCAAATCGCCTCTCCAGTTGAAGAAGAAAAAATAAAACTGCCAGAATTTCAACAATTATTGGCAGATATGGAGGAAACGATGCTGAAAAAAGATGGCGCTGGCCTGGCGGCCCCACAAATCGGCGTCAGTGAAAAAATCATTGTTATTGCTGGACGCGATAAAAAACAAATGTTTCTGATAAACCCCAAGATTACTCGCCGCTCTTGGGCTAAAGTAATCGGTGAAGAAGGTTGTCTATCCGTCATCGACAGCCGCGGACACATTATCTATGGGAAAGTTGAGCGCCATAAACATATCACGTGCCAGTATTTTGACAAACAAGGTAAAAAGAAAAGAGTCCAAGCCGATGAACAGCTTTCTCGGGTAATCCAACACGAAATAGACCATCTAGAAGGAATTCTCTTTATAGACAGACTGATAGTTTAAAAAACCGGCTAAATAGCCGGTTTTTTGTATCGTTGTTAAGAAGATAATAAATTATTTTTTCTCGCGGTGGCGCCAAAACAAATAAAAAATTATAATAATAGTAATAGCAATTATTGCCCAAGATATTTCCGAATAATATGTTTTCCATAACGCCTCATTGGCGCCAAAAAAATAACCTAAAGCAGCCAGAATAACTGTCCACAAAGCCGAACCAAGAAAAGTGAAAAAAACAAAACTAAAAAAAGGCATTTTTACAAAACCAGCAGGTAAGGAGATTAGTTGTCTAATAACCGGTACTAAGCGGCCCCAAAAAGTCGAAGAACGATCATACTGACCAAAAAATCTTTCAGCCCTTTCTATTTGTTCTGATTTTACCAACAAAAAACGAGCAGCCTTTGTTTTTGCCAGACGATAAATTAAAGGGCGACCAAGATAATAGGCGAGAACGTAATTAAAAATAGCACCAATCAAGCTACCAAGAACACTAGCGGCAATAACCAGCCAAATATTCATCTTCCCCTGAGCAGCCAAATAGGCAGCCGGCGGCACAACTACCTCCGATGGGAAAGGAATGAAAGAGCTTTCAATTGTCATCAAAAAAACAATACCCCAATAACCAATTTCCTGGGCAAAGTGCAAAAGAGCATTAACTAAAGTAATAAGCATAAAAATATAAATCACGAAATTTAAAAACAGAAAAACTTAACTGTCACCATATTATACTATAAAAAAACGAAAAGCAGCAAGTTGTCTCTATCTTGCTTTTATGCTCATAATCAGCTAATTTATAGACATGTCGAAAAAAATAAGAACAATTTTCATGGGGACTCCAGACTTTGCGTCTCCAAGTTTAAACAGCTTAATCAACTCCTCTGATTTTGATGTGATTTCTGTATACACACAACCAGATAAACCAACCGGGCGTAAACAGATACTAACTCCGCCGCCGATTAAAGTCTTGGCACAAAAAGTCGATATCCTTGTTTACCAGCCGATAAAGATAAAAACGGAAACAGAAAATATCAAAAACCTGACACCGGATTTAATCGTGGTAGTTGCTTACGGTCAAATTATTCCTCAAGAAATACTAGACATCCCAACATATGGCTGTATTAATATCCACGGATCGCTTTTACCAAAATACCGCGGCTCAGCCTGCTTGCAAGCACCAATCCTTAATGGCGACAAAGAAACAGGCGTAACCATAATGCAAATGGACGCGGGTTTAGATACTGGACCGATTATCAAACAAATAAAAATAGAACTACAAGGCACAGAAAGTTTGAGCGACCTACATGACCGTCTTTCCCAGCTAGGCGCAGACAATATAAAAGAAACACTTTTATCTTATTGTCGAGGAGAAATAGAAATTAAGGCACAGAACAACGACCAAGCCAGCTATGTTAGTTTAATCAAAAAGGATGATGGTCATATAAACCCCAAAAAAGAAGCATTTTACTGCGAACGCCAAGTACGAGCCTACCATCCTTGGCCAGGCGCTTATTTATTATTACCGAACGGGGAACATCTAAAAATTATCACCGCCAAAATTGCCGATGGATCAGCGGGTAAAACTATCGGAGAAATTTATAGCCAAGAAGGGGGTATTTATCTATCTTGTGGACAAAATTCCCTGCATATACTAAAATTACAGCGTGAAAATCGGAACGCCTTAGACGCCTCCGACTTTTTAAAAGGCAATCAGGACATTATTAGCCTAATTGCTACATAATTTTGGTCCCTTCGTCTAACGGTTAGGACGCCAGGTTCTCATCCTGGTAACAGGGGTTCGATTCCCCTAGGGACTACAATAAATAAAAGGACGGTCATTTGACTGTCCTTTTATTTATAGCGGCGTTAGCCGGTGGGAATCGAACAGGATTGAAGTGAACTAGTCGACGGTCAGCAGACCGGCGACGTAGTGAACGATCACAAAGCATCCGGAGGATGCTTTGTGCAATCCCTGGACAACGAATGAGCCTGCGACGGCAGGCGAATGAGGCGATAATTCCCCTAGGGACTAC
>CAIZYV010000063.1 GCA_903937325.1 Candidatus Falkowiibacteriota bacterium
CTGGATAAAAAAGCTGAGCGCTAGCCTTGATTATTTCTTTCGACCAGTGTTTTTCTTCATTCCATATTTCCGCCATGGCACTAGCGAGAGCTTGCGGATTTTCTGGCGGTACCAGACAGCCATTATTGTTATTAACTATCTCTGCCAAGCCACCAATATTTGCCGCGATTATCGGTGTGCCGAGAGAAAGAGCCTCTAAAGCGATTAAAGGAAAATTTTCTAACCAGCGCGAAGGTATTATTACAGCTCGCGCTGAGGCGATTAAATCGGCCAGCTTCTTCCCTTCTTGCCAGCCTAAAAATTGCAGACGTCCAGTTTTCATTGCTTCCTGTCCTAAAAATCGTAAATTGTTTTCTTCTTCTCCGCTACCAGCTATCTTTAGTTTTAGATTTGGATTAATTTCCAGCGCTTTAATTGCCAGATCAACGCCTTTTTCTGAGCTTAAACGGCCGCAATAGAGAAAATAATCTTCTTTGCCGGGAGAGTCGATCCCAGGCAGATCGGCGCGAAAAGCGTTGTTGATGACTATAATTTTGTCGGCCAACCAGTCTTGCTTAACTAGCAAGTCTTTCATAAAAATACTGGGGGAAATAAAAAGATCAATATTTTTGCGGTATGTATCAAGAATCTTATGATGTAAATACATCTCTACGACTGCTAAAAAACTGGCAGCGTAAGAATTCTTAACGCAGCGTTGTTTAACACAGGGCCAATAATTACCACTTAAACAGCGTTTACAGACTTTATTTTTAGTAAATAGAGCGTGATTAGGGCAAATTAACTTATAATCATGTAGATGCATGACGACCGGTATTTTTCGGGTTTTAGCTAGGCCTAGGATCGACGGAGAGAGTTGATGATAGATATTATGAATATGGACCAAATCGGGCTTAAAATCATCCAGGAGACGGCGAAATTGCCTTCTAGCGGCTAAGCTATATAAAGTGCGTCCCGGTATTTTCCAGGCATAACGCCAAATGTTTTCATTATAACTCACGCGACTGACAAAATATTTTGACCAAGGAGTCGCTAGATTAAGGGGGTGATGCATGGAAAAATAGGCCACCTCGTGTCCCTCTTTTTCTAAGCGCTGTCCTAAATCTAAATAATAGCGGTCAGCTCCGCCGCGCGGATAGTGATATTTATTTACTTGTAATATTTTCATAATTTTTTTGCCATAATTTTTCGTATAGCTGACTGTAGGCTTCTGTGCTTTTTGTAATGGAAAAATTTCTTACAATTAAATCTCTTAAATTTCTCTGCCTCTTTTTTGCTTCTTCGCTGTTTAAATTAGATAAGGCGTCTTTTAAGGTTGTTGCTAAATTTTCTACTTGATCTTTCGCGCACACCCAGGCGGTGTCTGTTTGGATTATTTCTGCTAAGCCGTCACTGGCACTCGCTAACACTGGTACGCCACTAGCGCCAGCTTCTAGGGCGGCAATTCCTTGACCTTCCCAGCGTGAGGGCATAATAAATAGATTTAAAGACTGATAGAAGCTGGGCATATCAGCCACATCACCCAGTAAACTTATCTTTGTTTCTAGCCCCGTTTTTTTTATTTGTTGTTTTAGATATTTTTCTTCTGGGCCAGAACCAGCGATTAGTAATTTGGTCTTTTCCGGCCGTAGTTGTTGCCAAGCGGTGATCAAATTATCAAAACCTTTCTGCTTATTTAATCGACCGACAGCGCCAACAATAATTTCTAAACCTTGGGGTCTTTCTTCTTGATAAGGAAATTTGTTAAGCGGTAAACCATTCGGTATTATTATTTGGCATTTAGAGTCATTAAGAAGATAGCGTTTTTTCATATCAGTGGCGACTGCCGGCGTAATGGCGACAATAGCCTTTGTCCAGAAAGAGGTAATTATTTTTGCTAAGCGACGACCAAGATCTTCGTTATGATTGATATTTTGTTCGGTAGAAATAATTATCTTTATTTTCGCCAGCTTAGCGGCTAATCGGCCGCGAATATCTCCACCTAATTGCGTGTGAACAATATCAGGGGAGATTTCTTTCAAGTTTTTATATATTTGCCAGATATTGCGCAAGTCAATTTTACTTCTTTTTTCCAAGACAATAGTTGGTATGTTTAATAAGCTTAGTTCTTCATATCCCACTCCCTTCTCTTTAAAAAGTATTAAAGAGGGCTCAAAGCGCTGCCGATTAAGAGATGATAATAGGTCAATTAAAAAGCGCTCAGCGCCACCGCGAGCCAGACTGGGCATGATATAAGTAATCTTAATTTTTTTGTCCATATTTTTTGGCCGCTAATTCGGAAGCGATGATTGCCAAAGTAATTAATAACCAAACCTTGCCTTTATAATAAGAAGTGTTGAATATTTGGAAAAAGATAGCGCCACCGCCTGCTAGCCATAGCGGTAAAAGCCAAGGGGCCTCTTGGCCGTATTTCTTTAGGGCAAGAATGGCTTTTTTTAAGACGACAATTAATAGGAATAACCAAGCAAGTAAACCGAAGATACCGTTTTCTGCGGCAATCTTTTGCAAGAAGCCGTGAGAATCAATCGCTTCGCCATATTTGGCGGTAAAACGGATATTATCCGCGACTAGTTCCGTAAAGCGGCCGCTACCTTGTCCAAGAATCAGTTTATCGCGCCAAGATTGATAAGCAATCTTTAAAAGCAGGACTCTATTTTCCGTGGAGCTAGTATTTTCTATTTGCAGAGCTTGCATGCGAGCCAAGATCGGCAGTGATAAAAGAACAACAGCAATTATGGCGAGGAAAAATAAAGCACCTCTAGTTTGCCAATAGCGTCGTTGGCGCCAGAGTATATAGATACTTAATTGTAGAGCTAAGGTTATCCAGGCGGCCCGGGAAAAAGTCATAATAACAGCGGCGAGGCTGATTATAAATAAAATATTAAATAAACGTTTTAAGCGTGGCCAGGTCGTCCATTCTTTTAAGACCAACCATAAGAAAGCGCCGGCATTAAGAAATTCCGCAATAAGATTATGATTTTCACCAAAAGGATAAAAACCCCACCAAGCGATTGAACGTATGCGGAAGAAGCTATCTTGCCAGTCTTGTCCCCATAAAGATAGCCAGCCGCTAATCATTAATATTAAGGAGGATAAAGCCAGGGCTAAAACCGTTATTTTTAAAGTTTTTTCTTTCTTTATTAAATTTACCGGCAAGAAGATATAAGCGGCATAAAGCAAAATTAGCCAACGGGTAATGTAATAAAAACCGGACAGTGGTTGAGGATGATTAAAAAGCGATAGCGCGTTAGCGGCGATAAAACATAAAAAAGGAAAAAATAAAGGAAATCTTAAATTTATTTTCGTTTTAGGCTGAAAAGCTAAATTATAAAATAAAGATAAGAGCCAGGCAAAAAATGCAAGCAGAGCGATTGCATCGGAGAATGGTATCTCAAAAATAGCAAAATTAAAGTTTAAGTTGATTATCGGTGCCGTGATTGCCAATAAAAAAAGGCTGAAGGTCGGGCTGAGAGCCAGGAAAACAATCAATAAGCCAATAGAGCTAATTAAAATATAATTAATCATATAAGATAATAATAGCGGAAAAAACATAATAAAAAAAGGCCCGGAGTGATCCGGGTCTTTGTCTCCACTGGTGGGAGAGGAAGGAAGGTGGGGACGTATACCGTTATGGTATTTTTGCCCCTTTCATAATTAGGCGCCCAGTTTTTTTAACCGGGTTAACCTGTACCGTTAATTTTTTATATTGCCTATAGTATATCCCGTCTTTGATATACATTGGGCCCAAAGCTTCTCCGCTATCGGGGCGAAAATTTTTTTGGATAATCATATTTTCCCCTAAAGCAATGTATAGGTTGTCAAATAATAAACTACTAGCTAGTCCGAAGGCTAAATTTTGCTGGTCGACTTGGAAAATAACATATTCTCCGCCCTCTTGGCTATTTTCTAGACACTGATACCAGCCACCGGCCTTTTTATCGCCTAAATAATTATTCGGAAACTTTTCAAACATCACCCCATCACTTAAAGAAAAAAAATCACGTACTCCTTTGTTGGTAATAATGATAAAGTCTTTGCCCTTAGCGGCTCTAATTAGTTTTATAAATTCTGTCATTCCCTTTTTCCAGGCAGAATCAAGTTCAGTAGCTTGGTCAGTTTTGCCGTTGTTATCGGCGTCAATTAGCGGGTCTATCCAGGAAATAGTGGGGGTGCCATTATCTTCAAAACAGCCGTCTATGAGTTCGTCGTCTAAAATCTCTATTAGCCAGTTGGCGTAATATTGATTATAGTTTTTACCTTTCACTATCGGGCAATAACTACTCATATTCATCATGATCATTTCCGGCCAGAATTGTACCGGTTTTTTATCGGCACGTTTGAGAAAAAAGGCTGGAGGCATTTCTTTTAATAACTTATTGGCCATTGTTCTGCCAGTTTTTTCTGTTTTCCAAACCTCCATCGGATTAAAATAAGCAATGATTTTTATCGCCGGATTACCCTTTTTTATTTCTGCTAGAACTTCCCTGTTGTTGGTAAAATTTTCATAATCGACAATTAATAAACTTTCGTTATGAAATTTATCGGTCATAGCTGCCAACATAGTCGGCGCTGTCCAATAAACAGCGCTTTTTATTTGCGCTTTGGCGCTCATCAGGCTGAATGATAAAATTAAAAATAATATTATTTTTTTCATCGTTTCTAAATTTTTTTATTGTTAAAGAATATCCTTTAGTCTTGCATTTTAATGTTTTTTTCTTATTCTGTCAATATTTTTATTTTTTGATCTTGTTCTAAGCTAATAGTCCAATAAGCTGATTGAGTTTTAATTTCGCCATTTAAATCCTGTGGTTTAGCGCTAATGATTTTTTTATCAGTTTCTATAGCTAAAGAAAGGCTAGCGATACGGCTGCCTGGTTGGCGTTGGACATAGAGAGAATAATAATTATTTTCTCTAAAATCATTTTTCAGATTATTAGGAAGATTATAGCTTAAGATTAGTTCTTTGTTTTGTCCCGGTTCAATACTCCAGAAAAAACCAAATACGTGTTTGCCTAAATTTATATCATCATAATCAATAATATCCGCTGTCGCTTCTTCAAGGCCTTTAATTTGTATTAGTTGACTACCTAGAGGTGCAAGCACTCTCGTATAACTGCGATAACGAGTAGTCCGCCAATCAAAGCCACCGCGGTGGCGATAGTTTAGAGTTAAATTAGCTGTCAGCCCATTTTTTTTATCCTGAACTCGATAAGTGAGATTTTTTTGCATTACAGCATCACTTTTAAAAGCGGCTAAGTTGGCGTCGACTACCATTAGGTAATCGCCTTCGACACTTTTTATTTCTCCACTACCGCCTAATTCTTTCGCAATATTTTGTCTACCGGCGTCGTTAAAATATAATAGCAAATCACCGCGTTTTAGACTTTTATCTAAACTCGCGATTAATTCTGGATATTGACGCAAAGGCAGTGTAATTAATTTATCTTTTAGGGCGCTAATTAGTTCATTGATGATATTTTTACGATCCCAAGAAGATATTTCCTCTTCTTTATAGGCTACTTCGACATTATATTGCAAAAGAGCCTGCATGTTCTCTGGGGCGTAACTTTCTCCTCGCACTGTGATTGGTCCGGTGATTTTTAAGAGATCAGCGACAAAATCAGGAGTTATGCCGACAATGCCGTCCAAGGGGACATCTGCTTGTCCGGCAGCCAGGCTTTCTGCCTGGAACATTTCTTGAATTTGGCGTGCCGATTGTGGCCAGTCGGGCGACCAATTGGCGTCACGTAGATACCAGTTCTCTACTTTTAGATATTTACTTATTGGCGTTGGTGGTGTGTATTTTGTTTTGCCTATAGAAGGCATGTCTAAATGATAAACGTCGTCAGCTGTTAATCTTTCTATTTTGCCAAAATCAATAATATCCGCTCTCACATAAGTACCCAGGAAGCCACCGGTCGGTCTTATCTCGTCGTTGTTTTGCAGCATGATAAGATAATGGACTGCTTGGGGGTAGCCGCTAAAAGCCGGCAGGAGGCGGATGATCGGTAAAGATTGGGTGAGCATAAATTGTCCCTGCTCTAATTGCGTCCGCACTTCTTGCAGTTGTCCTCGCAGAGGCCAGAGTATACCGAAACGATGAATGCGATCAATATTGAAAAGAGCCAAACTGAGATTAGCTTTTAATCCATTTAGCTCTGGCTCTAAAGCAATTAAACTCTCTAGAAAAACCGCTTTTTGTCCGGCTTGTAAATCTTGAAAATTATCTTTGCCATTAAAGGCGGCTGCGCTGATATTTTCTGCCAATTGGCTAGCTTGCAGAGCGCTGCGCGTGATGATTAAAGCGCTGTCGTTTAATAATTCTAAATCATTTAGCTGAGCTTGGCCTAAGCCAATTTTGGCCGGTAACCAAGTTCTATAAAGTTCAGTAATAGCTGCACCGCTGGCTTGAAAATTATTTTCCGCTAAATTTAAATCGGTTTTAGCATTAGACCAGTTTCTGTCTTGTAGAGAGTATAGGGCGGTGCTTAAATTATTTTTACCGCTTAAAGC
>CAIZYV010000064.1 GCA_903937325.1 Candidatus Falkowiibacteriota bacterium
ATTAATATAATGGAAAGGCCAATAAAAGTCAATTATTTTTGACAAAATTTATAAATTAGTTTAATATAAGAAAAAAACATATGGCTAACGTCGAAAATCAAACATATTCAGGAGATGCAGTACAAAATAGCTTTCGAGATAAAGTTATACAAAAAGAAGAAATTTTAGACACAGATACAACAGTAGATACAGAAGACACGGGCAACCGTCTCATGAGTGACGAAGAATGGTTTGCCAAATATTATAAGGGTCAAAAAGACACAGAATTACCAAAAATTTTAGTGGCCGAAAGTGACCCGTCTAGACTGGCCGAACTAAAGGCGAAGTACGGAAGAAAAACTGAAAAAACAGCCGGCACCTTCGTGGATGGTAAATTTGACTTTTAATTTGACTTATCAAAAAAATCTCTTTACACTATGGCTATCGTGTTTTTTCGGGGTGTAGTATACCGGTAGTACGCATGCATGGGGTGCATGTAGACCGGGTTCAATTCCCGGCACCCCGACAAGTGAAATGAGGAGGGGCGCTGCATCTTAGGCTCTTTACACTGGGCTTGTAGCTCATCTGGTAGAGCGCTGCATTCGCATTGCAGAGGTAAGGGGTTCGAGTCCCCTCAAGTCCACTCGTACCAAACAAAAACAAACCACGGGCTGTGGTATAAAGGCTATTATATACGCTTCGGGTGCGTGTGATCCCGGTTCAATTCCGGGCAGCCCGACAATCTCAAAAAAATCGCTAAAAAGGCGGTTTTTTTGCGCGGTTGCCAAAAAAAGCAAATATAACTATAATAAGGACAGTTAAACTGTATTTTATCTAAGGCTCCCGAGTCATGGGATTTTTTAATATTTATGATCGATTTTAAGCAAAAATTAGAAGAAATTGACGGAGAAAATAAGATATTAGCCAAAGAGGCCGAGGAAGAACAAATTCTTGCTGGCTTAAAAAAACGTCGCAAGGCCAAAAACTATATTATTGCTCTTATTGTTTTAGGAATGGTATTTTCTGGCAAAGTTCTGATGTCTAGCCAAAGTGCCAGCCAATGGCTGGCAAGTAATAGTTTCTGGAGTAAAATTACCCACTTAACGGAAAGCGGCGATAAGGATCTACTGGGTGAAGAAAATGATAGAATTAATATTCTCTTACTCGGTATGGGAGGAGAAAATCATGACGGCGGTTATTTGGCTGACACAATCATGCTTTTAAGTTTAAAACCTTCCAGCAAACAAGCGGCGATGGTTTCTATCCCACGCGATTTAACAGCACCAACCGAAAATGGTTCATGGCGAAAAGTTAATTCTATCCATGCTTTAGCAGAAGCAAAAGAAGAAAATAGTGGCGGCCCAGCTATGACAAAAGCTATCGGCTCTATTTTAGATACCAATATAAATTATTATATCCGCATAGATTTCGACGGCTTTATGAAGGTAATTGATGAACTCGGCGGAGTTGATATTGAAGTAGAAAATACCTTAGATGATTACAGTTATCCGATCCGCGGACAAGAAGAAAACCCTGATTACTACGCTCGCTATGAGCATCTCCATGTTGAAAAAGGACTTCAGCATATGGACGGATCACTCGCTCTTAAATACGCACGCAGCCGTCATGCTGGCGGGGTAGAAGGGTCTGATTTTGCCCGCGCTAAACGACAGCAATTAATTTTAGAAGCAGTAAAAGCAAAATTATTATCACGCAACACTCTACTTAAGCCGGTAATGGTCAGCCGCATCATTTCTGAATTAAATCGCAATATTAAAACCAATCTCGATATCTGGGCGCTCATTAAACTCTGGAATGATTATAAAGATATCAGCCGTGGACAAATAATAAACAAGGTCTTAAGTGATGGACCGGATGGCATGCTAATCTCCGGACGCGGCGATGAAGGAGCTTACATACTAATTCCGCAAAGTGGAAATTTTAAAGAAATTCAAGCGATGGTAAAAAATATTTTTGGCGGCGTA
>CAIZYV010000065.1 GCA_903937325.1 Candidatus Falkowiibacteriota bacterium
AATGCCACACCCACGCTGAAAACCTAAATCACGTTGCCAAAGTTCTGGATTCTGCCACAACATGACGGCACCAGCCAAAAATAAAGGAGTCCAAGCCGAAGATAGACGCCCGCGACGCCAAGTATAAAGCATAATACTACCCATCAGCAATGAGCGCCAAGCAGAAGCTTGAGATCCGCTTAAAACGACATACGCGGAAGCTAAAAACAAAGACGGCCAAGCGGCTTGATTCTTATTTAAACCAAAATAGATAAATAAACCGAGCAAAAGATTAAGAAATAAACTAATATGGCCGCCGGAAATAGCGACTAAATGGCTTAAGCCCGCTTTTTGAAAATTTACCTCTTCTTTTGGGTATAAAGTTTTTTTATAGCCCAGAAGAAGAGCGGCAGCTAACCCAGCGGCAGGCTCCGGCAAGGCCGCATTTATCTGGAGTAAGGCCTGTCGTTTAATAAACAAAAGAGAACGCATTAATTTCTGGCCGCCTGCCTGATTTTCAGCCTGCAAAATCTGTGGCCAAACACAAAGACCACCGACACCCTTGGCCGCTAGATAAGCGGCGTAATCGAAATCGGCAAAAACTGGCGGCTTTTCCAAGCGGCAGCGAACGCTAAGTTTATCGCCATAAAATACGCGCGGATAAAGAGGTAAATTAGCCGCTACTTTTTCCCTGCTCGCCCCCTGAGAAAAAGAAGGGCTTAAAGGACACAAAACAACTATTTGTTTATCCCAAGCCGGCTCCGGATCGGCACAAACTTGAAAATTCCAAATCTCTGTCCGCGTAAAATAAGAACGTAAATAAATATCTACTGGAAAGACGTTCTGCGCTCGCCAAAAACCGACACTCAGGCAAAATAAGAAAAAACAAACATAGCGCCAGCGCGGCCGAGTACGACTAATAAGAGTTAAAAGCAAAAAAAATAAGGGCCAAAAACGCGGCCAAGACCAAACAAAAAAAGTAGACCCGAAAAGTCCAAAGAAAAAAGCGCCAAGATACCAAAAAAGAGATGGAGCCATCTCTTTATTATATAAATCAAGCTTAAATTCTAAATAAACGCGCCGACGCTCTTAAGAATTATCCCGTCGCCAATGTAAATAAGCGGCAATAAAATCTTCCAAGCGTCCATCCATAACTGCCTCGACGTTTGTCTCCTCAAAATTACTACGATGGTCTTTAACAAGCCGATTACCATAAAACCAATAAGAGCGCACTTGCTGGCCCCATTCGGCCTTAACCACGCCGCCCTTCAGACGCCTTTCTTCCTCCTCCTTTTTCTGCAATTCCCGTTGTACTAATTTTGCTCTTAAGACCGAAAAAGCATTTTCTTTATTTTGATGCTGAGAGCGTTCACTTTGACAGCTAACCGTAATGCCAGTCGGTAAATGAACCAGACGCACGGCCGAGTCGGTAGTATTCACACTCTGTCCGCCTGGACCGCTGGAGCGAAAAACATCCAAACGGATATCTTCATCTTTAATAACTATGGCGGCGGCGGGAATATCCGGAATCACCTCGACCGAAGCGAAAGAAGTTTGGCGCAAACCATCGGCGTTAAAAGGAGAATTACGCAATAAACGGTGAGTACCATTTTCGCTTTTCAAATTACCATAAGCGCGCAGACCGCTTAATCTCATCATAACACTCTTAATACCAGCTTCATTACCGCTCAAACGATCAATAATTTCCGCTTTAAAGCCTTGGCTTTCGGCAAAACGTAAATACATTCTTTCTAGCATCTGCGCCCAATCCTGCGCATCAACTCCACCTGTGCCAGCATTAATACTAAGCAAAGCATCTTGATCATCGTAAGGGCCGGTATAAAGTGAGGCCGTCTCTAAACGGCTCAAGTCCTTAGCTAAAGAAACAGCTTTTAAGGATAAATCAGCTAGCAACAGCTGATCATTTTCCGCCTCCGCCAAGGATGCTAATTCCCGAGCCTCTTTTAAAGAAGCGGCTAAAAGCAGCCATTGCTGGTAATCTTTCTGCAATGTTTCCGCCCGACGACTAATTTTAACCGCTTGCACCTGATCCTGCCAAAAATCCGATGCCTCCATTTTTAAACGCAAACTATCGGCCTCAATCTTTAAAAGATCGACGCCCAAAAGTACCGCTAATTCGCGACGGCGTTCATCTAAACTATTAAAAATATTTTCCAGATTATCCATATAAAAACATAGTACTATAAAAAAATGCCCCCGTAAACAGGGACATTTTTAGAAAAAAGGTAAAAATGATAAAAATTAGCGCTTGCTCCACTGCGGTCTCTTTCTGGCACCCTTGAAACCGGGTTTCTTTCTTTCTTTCTTGCGCGGATCACGAGTTAAAAATTTATTAACTTTTAAAGCTTCTTTAAGCAAGGGGTCGAGAATCATTAAAGCTCGAGAAATACCGTGACGGCAAGCTTCAATTTGACCAGTAACACCACCACCTTTAACAATAATAGAAAAATTCAAATCACGAACATGACCAGTAGCCTTTAAAGACTGAGTAACAATATTAAGACCTTCGCCAACAAAATATTGAGAGCCCTTCTTACCATTAATCATAATGGCACCCTTACCATCTTTATACATGCGCACTTGAGCAACGGAAGTCTTACGACGGCCGACAGTTTTAATATATTCACCGGTAAATTCAACATTTTCCCAAGACGGCGATTCCTTAACAGCTTCTTCAGCTACTATTTTCTTCGCTTTTGTGGCCTCTTTAGTGACCTCTTCAACAGTTTCCTCGGCCACCGTTTTTTTTACTTTGCTAGTTTTTAATTTCGTTTCCATAGAATGAGATTATCTAATAATTAAGCGCTTCATCTGCGCATCGCGCAGCTTGGTCGGGGGTAGCATCTGCTTAACCGCTCGGCGCAAAACTTCTCCCGGATCCTTACTAAAGACTTCGGACATTCTTTTTGTCTTTAAACCGCTGAGATAACCAGAAAAACTGAAATATTTCTTCTGTAAAAGCTTTTTGCCACTAAAAGACATTTTCGAAGCATTAATAACTTCGACAATATCGCCGCCATCGATGTGAGGCAAAAATTCTGGCTTGTTTTTTCCGCGCAGAATCATAGCGATCTGGCTGGCTAGACGGCCGGAGGCCTGATCACTAGCGTCAATTTTATGGATTTTTCTTTCAATTTTATTCATATTGATTGCGCGTAAATTAAACGAGTTCGATCTGCACCATTTCGGCACCGTCGCCTTGGCGCGGACCGAGTTTAGTCATGCGCGTATAGCCACCCGGACGATTAAAATAACGCTGACCTAAAACTTCCATCGCTTTTTTAACAGCATTTTTTTGAAGCAAAACCTTAATCAAGCCTCGACGAGCATTCAAATCACCAACCTTAGCAGAGGTAATCATTCTTTCTACTAGAGGGCGGACGACTAAGGCTTTCGCTTTGGTGGTCTTTACTTTTTCATAAATCAGGATGCTTGAGGCTAAATTACGGAGCATTAACTCACGTGGCCCTTTGGCACGATCCAAGATTTTATTCGCATTTTTATGACGCATATATTAAGAGTATTAGATAAGAAGCGTTTATTTCTTACTTTTCTTTTTTGTCGGCTTAACCGCATCTTCAACGGGGACGACCGCTTCTTCTTCAGTATTTAAAAGAGCGTCTTGAACCTCTTCTTCTAAAATCGGGGCCGATTCTAAAGATTGAGGCAAAAGCGCGCTGAACTGATCGACTAAAATTTGAGCCGCTTGATTAAAAGCTTCCATCGGGCTCAAAGTACCATCGGTGCGAAGATCAATCAGGAGCTTGTCCCAATTAGTCATCTTACCAACACGAGTATTTTCTACATCTAAGCTAACAGCCAACACCGGAGAAAAGATAGAATCAATTTCGATATAGCCTAATTCATTGTTTTCCCGCTTAGCACCTTCGCTCAAACGATAACCACGGCCAGGGCGAGCAACTATCTCTACTTCCAAAAAAGCTTTTTCTTCGGTCAAAGTGGCTAAAACTAATTCTGGATTTTCTATTTCTACCTGACTGCTCTTAGTAATATCGGCAGCGGTGACAACTTTTTTGCCTTTAACTTTTAATTCCAAGCGAAGCTCTTCATCACCATGTATTTTCAAGCGCAATTGCTTGATATTCAACATAATCTCCAAAACATCTTCCTGAATACCAGGGATAGTCATAAATTCATGACTCGCACCTTTGATTTTTACACCAACAACAGCGGCTCCCGGTAAAGAAGATAAGAGTACACGGCGTAAAGAATTACCCAAAGTCATGCCGTAGCCAGGATATAAAGGCTCAACGGTAATTACTCCTTCGTTTGCATTCTTCCCCGCAAGGAAATCTACTTTTTTTGGCAAAGCGATATTTTCCATAAAAACATATACCAGCAACGCGCAGTTATACATCAGCCCCGTCGAAACGGTTCCGACGCCTCCTCAGCGCGCTAGGCGGCAATTATTTTGAATAATATTCGATGATCATCTGCACATTAATATTTGTTGGCAGATCGTTATCAGCTGGTTCATGCAAAACCTTTGCCTTTAAATCGGCAGCTTGCAGATTCAACCAGGCCGGCATTTCCGCTTTTTTCAATCTTTCGCTGATCTGCTTGAAATATGGACTCTTACGGCTACGAGCACGAACGGAAATTTCTTGTCCCTGTTTAACGATATAGGAAGCAATATCAGTTTTCACATCATTAACGGCAAAATGACCATGGTTTACTAATTGACGAGCCTGATTTCTTGACGTGGCAAAACCAAGACGGAAAATAACATTATCCAAGCGCATTTCTAACAAGCGTAAAAAATTCTTACCGGAATCACCAGGTTTCTTTGAAGCCTTTTCGAAGGTCAAGCGAAATTGCTTTTCCATCACGTTATAATACTTCTTCGCTTTCTGTTTTTCCATCAGCTGAGTACCATAATCACTTAATTTACGGCGACCACGAGTCGGGCCATGAAATCCCGGAGGATAATTACGCTTAACCATGGCGCATTTCGGAGTATTACACCGCTCGCCTTTTAAGAATAATTTTTCGCCGACACGGCGACATTGCTGACAGCTACTGTCTAAATTTCTTCCCATATTGATGTTTTATTCAGATCCCTCGACTAAGCTCGGGATGACAGTTTAATTACTTAAATAAACTTATACTCTTCTCGGCTTCTTCGGGCGGCAACCATTGTGAGGCACTGGAGTAGTATCCTTAATTGCTGATACTTCTAAACCATTGGCGTTTAAAGCGCGGATAGCTGCTTCTCTACCTGTACCGACTCCGGAAACAAAAACGCTAACTTCTTGCAAACCATATTCTTCTTTAGCTTTCTGGACAGCAATCTTGGTAATAATCTGAGCAGCATAAGGAGTCGCTTTTTTAGCGCCCTTAAAACCGGCCATGCCAGCACTCGCCCAAGAAATAACGTCACCGTTAGCATCAGCTAAAGTAACCATGGTGTTATTATAAGTCGCATTGATATAAGCGTTGCCGACTTTAACCGTACGAGCAGCACGCTTTTTACGTTTTTTTACCAATTTCTTTTTAGCGCGCGCCTGCTTATTCTTTTCTAATTTTTGCTTGATTTCTTCCGGCAATTCTTCATCAGCTCCGGAATCTAAAGAAAAAGCCGGACCTTCATCGCGATCATCATCAGCATCTTCTGCAACGGCGGCTTTAGCCTGAACCGGAGCGACTGATGCATCAGTAGAAACAGGGGCGATTGCCGCATTTTCTTCTTCAAGTTTTAAATTCTTTTCTTCGGACATAGTACTTTATTGATAAATTAATCGAAAGGGTGTCTAAGACCTAGGTCTTTAAACCCGCCTTAGCACGACCACTCACAGCTGTTAAACGCTTATTACCGCGAACAGTACGACTGTTAGTCTTGGTGCGTTGGCCGCGAACAGGCAAATTACGCATATGGCGTAGACCGCGATAGCAACCGATTTCTTTCAATCGCTTGATATTGCTCGCGACTTCGCGACGCAAATCGCCTTCGACGGTATGCTTTTTTTCAATTTGTTCACGCAGAAGATTAGCTTCTTCCTCCTTCAAGTCTTTGACTTTCGTCTCTGGCTTGATATTGACCGCCGCTAAAATCTTCTTCGCTCGGCTGTTGCCGATGCCGTAGATATAAGTTATAGAGATATCAACTCGTTTGTCGTTGGGGATGCTTACACCCGCAATTCTAATAGCCATAATAATAAATGTTTAGATTCCGCTAATAGCGAATCCTAATGCTTAGTTATCCTTGTCTTTGCTTATGCTTGGGATTTTTACAGATCACATACACGCGGCCTTTGCGGCGGACAGTCTTACAATCCTTGCAGATTTTTTTAGCACTCGCTCTTACTTTCATAAAGTAATAGAAAAAATATAAATAAAATGGGTTAAATCTAAATTAAAGCGCTTGTTATTAGAGGCGGAAAACAACCCGGCCTTTAGTCAGATCGTAGGGGCTAATCTGCAAGCGTACGCGATCACCGGGAAGAAGGCGAATTTTATTCATTCTCATCTTACCGGAAAGATGTGCCAATATTTCATGGCTGCTATCAAGCTTAACACGAAAAGTAGCGGCGGGCATAAGTTCTAACACTTCTCCCTGCATTTCTAAAAAATCTTTGGCATTCAAAGTTTCCGTGGTCTCTTGATTTTTAGCTTTATGTTTTGACATTAACACAAAAAAATTTGATAAAGACAGACTCTAGCCTTATCAAAATTTTTGAAATATTCCTGTTTAATCTTTATTCGATGCTCAATGGCAATAGTATATAGACAAGCGTGACAATTGTCAATACTAGGGCGTCAAGACGTCTCTTTACTCTAAAATTGCTTTAATTCGTCGCACACCAGCCGAGGAAGCTTCTTCTTTCTGAATCTTGAAATTACCTAATAATCGTAAATTATTTACATGAGGACCGCCGCAAATTTCGCGGGAAAAAATATCATCCCAAGTGGCTTGATTCTGACCGTTATCGCGACCGACCGTATAGACTTTTACAGTTTCACCATATTTAGAATCAAAGACGCCAGTAGCGCCAGAATTTTTTGCCTCTAGTAAAGAAATTTCTTCGCAGGCAACTGTCAAAGACTTGCCAATCGCTTCGTTAACCAGATTTTCAACAGTTTTAATCTGTTCAGGACTCATTTTTTCTGTATGAGAAAAATCAAAACGTAAACGTTCAGACGTAATATTGCTACCTCTCTGTGCTACATGATCTCCTAAAACGCGTCGCAAAGCGGCCAATAATAAATGAGCGGCCGTATGTAATTTAGTCGTCTCCTCGCTGTGATCAGCCAGGCCACCTTTAAACTTTCCCGCCGAAGCGGTACGAGAGAGTTCTTGATGTTTTTGCAACTCTTGAAAAAAACCATCACGATCGATACGCCAACCACGCTCTTGTGCAATTTCTAAACTTAATTCTAAAGGAAAGCCATAACTTTGATAAAGCCTAAAAGCATCTGAACCAGAAAGGCAGTTATTATTAACCTGTAATTTATCAAATTCTTTTAAACCATTTTCCAAAGTACGCTGGAACTTCTCTGTTTCTTTAATAATCTCTTCATTAATAAAATTAGAATTATCTTGCAGCTCCGGATATGTTAAAGCATAAATAGAAAGAACGGCAGAAGTCAATTCAGCAATCCAGGAAATATTATTTTTAACATCAATACCAATTTTACCAGCTCGAACAATTGCTCGGCGCAATAAACGACGAACAACATAACCCTGACCGACATTAGAAGGCGAAACTCCTTTTTGATCACCGATGATAAAAACGGACGCTTTAATATGATCGGCAATAATACGTATTGAACGGGTAATTTCGGGGCTTGAGTTATAAACTTGACCAGACAGTTCTTCAATCCGCTTGATAATCGGCCAAAAAAGCTCCGTCTGATAATTATCACTGCCATTCAAAACTGCCATTACTCTTTCTAAACCGAGGCCAGTATCGACATTCTTTTGCTCAAGCAAACGGAAATTGCCATCAACGTCTTTGAAATACTGCATAAAGACATTATTCCAAATTTCCACCCAAAGAGGATTATCATCATTGAAAGAAGAAGGCACGGTCTGAGGATCGCCGGTCCAATAAAAAATCTCTGTATCCGGACCGCAAGGGCCACTTTGACCAGCCGGACCCCACCAATTATTTTTCTTTGGCAACTTAGCGATACGTTCTGTCGGTAAGCCTAAACCCTGCCAAATAGCAAAAGACTCTTGATCAAAAGGCGCGTCTTGATCGCCTACAAATACAGACACTGCTAATAATTTCGAATCTAAAGCAAGCCAAGCTGAATCCGTTAAAAATTCCCAACTCCACGTAATAGCTTCCTGCTTAAAATAATCGCCTAAAGACCAGTTCCCCATCATTTCAAAAAAAGTATGGTGTGTCGCGTCACCGACTTCATCAATATCGCCCGTCCGAATACATTTTTGTGCATCAACTAGTCGTGAGCCACCCGGGTGCTTCTCTCCCAAAAGATAAGGAACGAGAGGATGCATTCCAGCGGTAGTAAATAAAACTGTCGGATCATTTTCCGGTAAAAGTGAGGCGCTAGAAATAATCGCATGCCCCTTGCTCTTAAAAAAATCTAAATATTTTTGGCGTAATTCGTTAGCAGTCATATTGCATAAAATTAAATTATATTAACTTCCGGCTCAATCTTAACGCCGAATTTTTTAAAAACGGCTTTCTGTACACGATTAATGTGAGCTAAGGCCTGCTTGACGCTTGCCCCGCCATAATTTACCAAAATTAAAGCCTGTTTTTCATACATGCCAATCTGACCAAAACGCTTCCCCTTAAAACCAGCCCCTTCAATCAACCAGCCGGCTGGGATTTTAAGCAGATTAGCCTTAGAAGCAGGAAAAGATTTAATTTCCGGAAATTTTTTTTGCAATTTCTTGAAATTCGTAAAAGAAATTTCTGGATTCTTAAAAAATGAACCGGCATTAGCAAGCAATGAAGGATTGGGTAATTTACTATCACGAATTTGCCGGATAATTTCCGCTAATTGCTTGATGTTTGGCTTTTTTATGCCCTGCTCACTTAATTTTACTCGAATGTCGCCGTAATCCAAATGAAGAACTGGGTGCTTACTTAATTTTAAGACCAGACTAGTAATAAAATACCGACCCTTATATTTATTCTTAAAAATACTGTCGCGATAAGCGAAGGCGCAATCTTTGACGGTAAATACTTTTTCTTTACCTGTTTTTAAATCAAGGGCGCGTAAACTAAAAAAAGAATCTTTTAATTCTACACCGTAAGCACCAATATTTTGTACGGGTGCCGCTCCGACCGTGCCGGGAACATAATATAAGTTTTCTGCACCACCCCAACCTCTTTCGACCGTAAAATAAACTAAAGAGCTCCACCATTCTCCGGAACGCGCCTCAACCCAAACAGCGGAACGACTTTCTTTAATGACACTAACTCCTTTAAGCTCATTTTTTAAAACTAAAGCTTTAAGCGGCCGACTGATTAAGAGGTTGGAACCGCCGCCCAGAACAAAAATCGGTAAATCATGCAAACGAGCAAAAACAATCGCTTCTTTTAATTCATTTTCTTCTTTAATAACTGCGAAATAGGCGGCTTTTGCCCCAATTTTTAAAGTCGTATAAGGCGTCAAATCAACTTGTTTTAATATCTTAAGCATAAGGATATTATAACCTGAAAAAAGAGAAAAAGTCTATATAATAAAAGCGACCGTTGAAAAACGGCCAACTTTTAAAAATCAAAAATATTTTAATCAAGTTCACCAAGCGCTTGCAGCGATAAAAGTTTGGCATACAAGCCACCAGAAACCTGAGCTAATTCTAAATGACTACCCTCTTCTTTAATCATCCCATTTTCTAAAACGATAATCTTATCTGCTTTCTTAATGGTACTTAAACGATGGGCAATAATGATAACGGTACGGTTATGGCCAATATGGCTTAAAGCCTCCTGGATTAAACGTTCGCTTTGGCTGTCTAAATTCGAAGTCGCTTCATCAAAAATTAAGATTTTCGGATCGGCTAAGATGGCTCGAGCAATACCAAGGCGTTGACGCTGGCCACCAGATAATTTTATGCCTCGTTCTCCAACCAAAGTATCATAACCCTTATCCAGTTTAATAATAAATTCTTCCGCGTTAGCGATGCGAGCGGCCGCTATAATTTCTTCTTGACTAGCCTGTGGATAAGCGTAACTAATATTATCACTGACGCTGACATCAAAAATTTCTACTTCCTGGGGGACGATGGCTAAACAGCGACGATAAGCAAAAAGATCAAAATCACGAATATCACGGCCGTCAACCAAAACTTTACCAGCACTGGGATCATAATGACGATATAACAAGCGAGCAATAGTCGTTTTACCTCCGCCGGAAGGACCGACTAAAGCCAGCGTTGTGCCAGAACTAACCTTAAAACTTACATTATTTAAGGCCTGGGCTTTAGCCTCACGATAGCAGAAAGACACGTTCTTAAATTCAATCTTACCTTGAAGCTTAACGGGCTTTATCGCTGTAGCGCTATTTTTAATTTCACTTTCCGAGCGGAATAAGAGAAGTAAGCGGCTAACGCCTTCTCGGCCCTCTTCCATTCGATCATAAAAACGAGACAAACGGAAAGTCGAAGCATAAGCCTTTTCGCTAAGAGTAAAGGCAAAAATTAAAGTACCGACGCTCATACTACCGCGATAAACAAGATAAACACCTAAAAATAAAACCGCCGCCCGACCAATATCAACTATTAAATTTCGACCCAAGCCAATTTTCATCATCCAACCCCACTGCTTATTTTCATTATCGCGAATACCGGCTTTAATATTGCTAAATTCCGCTAACTCCCTGTCCTCCTGAACAAAAGACTGAACAGCATTAATATTGATAATAGACTGAGTCATCTTACCGGAAGCAACTTCGTAAGAACGGTAGATTTCTTTGCGTACCGGATACATCCGTGCATTCGACCAATAAGTGACAAGAATAAACAAGGAAGAAAAAAATAAAAAAGAGGCGCCAATTCGCCAATCAGCCCAAAACAAAGCCGGTATAGTCAAAATAAGCTGCACTAAGGTCGGCGACACTTCCCAGCCGATATTATTTATCAAAGTAGAAATACGATCGACGCCGCGCTCAATCTTCACAATTTTGCCGCCGGTATTTTCTTTCTCATGATAACCGAGGCTCAAATCCAAGAGCTTAGCCTGTGATTTTAAAGCCAAATGATATTCAATCTTGACCAAAAGCTTCAAGATGCCGCGATCACCAAAATACTGAACAACTGAGCGTATTTGATCAGAACCGAGATATAAAACAATCAGCCAAAGTAAAAAATTAAGATCTGTCGCCGGAAAATTATAAAGACCATCGATCAGTAATTTTAAAATATAAGGCTTGGACAAATCAAAAATCGCCCCCAAAACAGTAATACTGAGGATAAAATAAATCAAACGGCGGAAAGGCAAAAGCAAACGCCAAAATTCCCGCCAGAACTCTCCCCAGGCTAAACTTGGTTTTTTCTTTTCAGCCTCTTCTTTCTCTGTTTGTGTAGACACTAGCGACATAAAAATTTTTTGAAAACGAATAGTAGAAATTTTAATAATACAACCATCAAATTACAGCAAGTGCTCTTTTTCTATCATAGCGATATCATTGACAAAAAGCAAATTATCTACTAAAACATATTACAGAACTTTAAAAATAAAGATAATGAAAGAAAAAGCAAGAATTACGGAACTGTGCGTCCGCCTGGAAAAAAGCACCGAAATCAAAAATCGTGTAGAAATAATCCGCAACATATCGGCTTATTTTACCACCAACAACTTAGAGGTGATTACCCACCGCCTACCCGCTCTGAAAAGTACGGCTTGCCTAAACCTTATAGCTTTTGATAGCTTGATGGCCACTTACTTTACCCAAAGTCGGCAAGTAGAAAAAATCTGGCCAAGAGTACAAGGGGAGGAACATCAAAAAAGACTAGCGGGAAGATATTTACGGCTAATAAGTAAAGAATTCAGCGAAGGTGATAATATTAAAAAAATCATAATATTTGAGCAAAACAATAATTATGAACTAACCAGTGGAGATAAGCTAGAACAAGCGCGTCATACCTTCTGCCAAAACCGCTGGCAAGAAATGGTAGCCATGATAAACAGTAGCCACAAAGGCTTAATGATTTATCAAAAATTAAAAAACAAAAAAAGACCGGGCGCCGAAATCTGGACGAGCGTTGCTGCCTTAAAAACCATCAATATTTGGTTAAGCGACAAAAACGCAGAAGAGATAGCAAAACAATACGAAAATTTCATTACCAATTTTTCCGAGCACCTCGATCAAACCAAAATGTTAATTGCTCAGAAAATACTATACAAAATTTAAACCAACAAAATAAAGATGAAAAATATTCTCGTATTTTTACAGGGCAAACACACGCCAGCTAAAGAAAGTTTCATGAAAAACTTATCGGCAATGCTACCGAAACATGTTTTTCAAGTAATCTACGAAGGAGAAAACCCTTTTGTAACAGAAGTGACCATAACAGGCGAGGTCGATTTCTTCTTTGTTGAAACTAGCCGCCAAGATATAATGGCCATCATCGCCATGGCAACAATAAAATTTTGGCGCGACGGCACTAATCAAGAAACAACAAAACTATTCCAAAAAATTATATTTTTCGGGCTAGAAGATTACAAAAATGATAGTGGGGTTACGAAAAAAATAATGCCACCAACAACCCGATATTTTTTAGAAAAACTACGCTCAACTTATATTGAAGGTGTGGAAGCGGAAAAAGGTGGAGGGGTGTATAAATTCGAGCGGTTAAAATTATTTTTGGACAAACCTAAGACGATATAATATCGCTAAAATAAAACCCGGGTGTCTCAGTACAACCGGGTTTTTTCATAGATTATTTTTTATCCAGCAATCTTTCTCCAACTCGGAAAATATCACCCGCCCCCATTAAAAGAAGCAAATCATCTGGGTGCAAAATTTTTCTTAACCAAATTAAAGATTTATCGAAATCAGATAGATAGACAGCCGGCTTCTTCCGACCAGCATATTTTATCGCTTTAACTAAATCACGGCTGGAAATGCCTCCCTGCTTTTCGCGAGCCGAGCCGTATATTTCTAAAATTCCCAAAACATCGGCTGCCGCGAAACTAGCAACAAATTCAGGAAATAAAGCCTGCGTCCGTGTAAAAGTATGCGGGTGAAAAAGAACGACCAAGCGCTTATCCGGATAAGCCTCCTTAAAAGCTTGCAAAGTTGTTTGTACTTCTGTCGGATGGTGACCATAATCATCAAAGACGGGAATATTTTGATAATGCCCGATTAATTCCGAACGTCTAGCTGTCCCCTTAAAAGCAGCTAAAAACTTTTTCAATAATAGGGGATCAAAACCAAGAGCTAAGCCACTGGCCAAAACAGCCAAAGCATTTTCAATATTATGTTTTCCTAGCAGACAAATTTTAAATTCCCCCCAATCATTAACTTGAAAATATTGCCAGAGACCTTCTCGACGCAAAGAATGACCCAAGAGAGAAACGGGCGCCTGATGCCGACCGAGCTTATCCGCTAAAGCATAAGTAAAAATCTTTCCCTTAACCTGCGGGAGTAAACGCCTGATATTAACATCGGCCGCATTAGCGACCAAAAAATCACCGGTCTTAAGTTTGGCAATAAAATCGGCAAAAACTCGAAAGTAAGCGCGCTTATTTTTAAAATAATCAGGATGATCAAAATCAATATTATTTAAAACAATGCCCCTGGGCTGCAAATATTGCAGCTTATTTTGATATTCATCGGCTTCGGCAATAAAATAATTTGATTTTCCCACAAGCGCACTACCCTGAAATTGAGGCACGCGCGCACCGACAAGAACATTGGGGTCAAGACCGGCTTGTTTTAAAACAAAACCAAGCCAAGCGGCGGTTGTAGTCTTGCCATGGCTACCGCAAACAGCGATACCTTGATAAGTGTTGAATAAAGCGCTAATCGCTTGCGCATAATTTAAAACTGGGTATTTCTTAAATTTTTCGGTATTAGTAAATAGATAATTCAGTTCAAGATTATTATCAGGCGTATAGGCGCTGGAATAAATTATCACAGATCGAGCAGGAATTTTAGACGAATCAAAACCAACCCGCACGGGAATATGCGCACGTCGCAACACCTGATCTGTCATAAATACATCAGCGAGATCAACGCCGCTGATTGATTTACCACGCGCACTTAAAAACTGCGCCAACATTGTCATGCCCACGCCCTTAATACCGATTAAATAAAAATTCTGATAAGCTAATAAATTCATAGATCAATTTAACAAATCTTGTATTATTTGTGCCCCCTGCTCCGACGCCTTGGCCGGAAACATTGTTTTGATTTTAGTGGATAAAGACTGGCGTCGATTAGTGTCTTGCCACAAAGACAATAAAATATCAGCCAATTTCTTCCCTTCCGTTTTATCTTGGTCTAAGACAATGGCCGCCTCGGCTTCTTGAAAATAAGCAGCATTATCTTCTTGATGTGAACGAGGGATGGGCAACAGAACGGAAACTTTTCCCAAAAGAGATAATTCTGTCATAATTCCCAAACCAGCTCGAGACAAGACTAAATCAGCTAAGGATAATAATATTTTAAAATCAGCGTGACTAATATTCTCGATAGCGTTATAAAATTCTCGACTAGGCGCATCCTCAGATTTATCAACTCCAGTTTGATGGATTATCTGCCAATCAGTCGGTAAAAAATCTAGAACTTGATAGAACAAGTAATTAAGTTTTAAAGCGCCACGACCACCACCGGTCACTAGTAAAAAAGGATGATTTTTATTGAGACCGAACTTTTGTCTAATCGCTTCTTGATCTAACAAAGTCGCTTGCTGGACATCACTTGGATTACCAATAAAAACAGCGCAAGAACCATAATCATTCAAAGATTTAGGAAAAGCGACGCTTATTTTGGTGGCGATTGGCGCCATTAAACGATTGGCTAAACCAGGGCGAACATCCTGTTGATGCACTAAAATCTTAATATTCCTTAAGCGGCCGGCCCAAGCTAATGGCACGCTAGCGAAAGAACCGGCAGAAATAATTAAATCAGGACGAAGACGATGTAAAAGTCGACTAGCACAAAAAAAAGCTTGAATGATCTTAAATATATCTAAAAAATTTTTAACAGAAAAATACCGCCGCCATTTACCAGCCGGAAGAGCATAATATTCCGCTCCTAGCCGTTGAAAAATATCACCAAACAATTCTTTTTCTAAAAAAGGATCATTGCCGACAAAAACAAAACGAGCTTTAGGATTAATCTGCTTATAAGCTAAAGCTAAAGCTAAAGGCGCCGTGCTGGGTCCGCCAGTACCACCGCCGGAAATAAGAATTAAATAATCTTTAATGTCTTTCATGTTTACTGTGTTTACTGTGTTTACTGATATTGGCCAAGATGCCAATCGCCATTAGAGTAGAAATAATTGAAGAGCCGCCGGCCGAAGCAAAAGGCAGAGGCACCCCTGTCATCGGAATCAAATTAAGCATTCCGCCGATATTAAGGAAAGTCTGAACTGCCAACCAGGCAATTATTCCAGTGGCCAAGGCGCTACCATAAATATCAGGTGCATGTTGAGCAATTTTTAAGCCGCGTAAAAAAACAAAAATATATAAAACAATTAAAAGAACACTGAAAACAAAACCGATTTCTTCAGCAATTATTGGAAAAATTGAGTCGCCCCAGACTTCCGGCAAATACATAAATTTCTGGCGACTTTGGCCCAGACCGCGACCAAACCAACCGCCGGAACCAACGGCAATCAAAGATTGATTTATTTGATAACATTCTTCCTGTAAATCATAAGCAGGGTCTTGATAGCAACGAAAGCGGTCATTCTGGTAAGAAGAGCTAGCATAAAATAAAAGAGCCAACGCAGAGGCACCCAAAAAAATTGTGAGGATAATATGAGAAAACTTACCACCGGCAACAAAGAATGCCGCAAAAGCTGAACATAAAATAATAAAAAGAGTGCCAAGATCTGGCTGAGCCATCATCAATAAAACGATTATAACTAAGCTACTTAAAAACGGAATAATACCACTCGCCGCATTCTGCAGTTGTCCCCTTTTTGCCTCCAGCCAAGTAGCCAAATAAATAAGAAAACTTAATTTTACTAATTCGGAAGGTTGTAAGGATTGGCCAAAAATAATAATCCAACTGCGGGCGCTGCCATGTTCTGCTCTCAAACCAGGAATAAAAACTAAAACTAAAAGTAAAATAGAAAAAATCAGAGCCGATAAAGCATAACGTCGCCAAAGCCGATAATCAATGCGATAAAAAATAAAAAAAAGACCGATACCAAGAACGACCGCCACTAACTGACGAAAAAAGAAATGATAAGTATTGCCATATTTAGCATAAGAAACAACGGCAGAGGCGCTAGAAAGCATAACTAAACCAATAACAAGTAAAGCGCCGACGCCAAAAAGAAAATAAGGATCAGCTTCATGCTCTTGCGCGCTCGGCGACCAGAGATTTTTAATTTTTTGCACTATTTTCATAAAATAATCACCACTGTTTATCCGCTAAAAAAATCATCAACCCTAAAACCGCACCTAAAGCGGAAATTACCCAAAAACGCATGACTATTTTTGCTTCCGACCAGCCAATAGCTTGAAAATGATGATGAATAGGAGAAGAGATAAATACTTTCTTGTGTCTTATCTTCTTGGATAATATTTGAATGATGACAGATAAAGATTCCACTAAAAAAATAAAACCAATTAAAGGTAGAAGAAGGGCGCTATTAGTCAGCATCGCAATCACCCCCAAAGTAACACCTAAGCTCATAGCACCAGTATCACCCATATAGAAACGGGCGGGAGGAATATTAAACCACAAAAAAGCTAGTAAAGCGCCAATTATAACCCCGCAAAAAGCCGCTAATTCATAGCGACCCAAAACAAAGGCAATAATACCGTAAGCGGCAAAAGCAATCATCAAAGTGCCGCCGGCTAAACCATCAAGACCGTCTGTTTCGTTAACCGAAAAAGAAGTGGCCACAATGACAAAAATAAAAACCGGAATATACCACCAAGATATTTCGAAATTACCAAAAAAAGGTAAATGTAAGACTGTCCAATCAAGTTTAAAATAGAACCATAAAGCGCCGGCAGTAGCAATAAGCGTATAGATCAAAAGGCGATGTTTTAATTTTAACCCCCCGCCACCAAACACGCCGTGGCCACTAACATCCAGCCAATCATCAATTAAGCCAATAATCGCACTAGCCACTAAAGCACCTAATGGTAATAAAGTTTCTGAACGTGAGAAAAAATTTAAATATTTAAAAATATCACCAGGCAGGACATCAGCTAAGAAAGAAAAAAGAACCATAAAAACTAAAACAGTCCCCCAAATAAGCAAGCCTCCCATGGTTGGCGTGCCCGCTTTATGCGCATGCAATTTACTAAAAACTGGCGTTTCCCCATTATTACGTATCTGTTTACCCAACTTATATTTATATAAAAAGTTTGTCAGCGCCGGCGTACAAGCGATGGCAAAAATAAAAGCGAGAGTTGAAAGTAATAAAATTTTTACAATATAAAAAACCATCATATAAACTTAAGCGAGAAAATTAATCAAATAAACAGAAGTTAAGGCAGAAGCAGCCAGTAATTGAGAGAGTAAAGAGGCAAGACCAAAAGCATGAGCTAAAAAATGAAAATGCTCGCGCCGAGAAAAGAAAGTTAAAATGAAAAAATTAATAATTAAAACAGCCAAAGCTAACAGAGGTATATTAAAAGCTCGCCGAGAAGATCCGACAGAATCGATACCGAAATCAACATTATAATGAGCTACAAAAAGATCACTGCCGATAACTACAAACAAACGATAAGCAAAAAACCACAACAAAATTTGTAATGACAAAGATAGCCAAAGATACCAATGATTAGGTCGATAATGCCAATAAACGACTAAAGCATCAGAAAAACGGCGACGAAGCGAATACCAACGGTTATAAAGAGAAAAATTCATATTTTTTAGAAAGTAGGCGAAATATTGGCCAGAAAAGGCCAAATGACCGAACAATAAGTCAATCGCAACTTTAAACTTATTCTATCATATTATCAAGCATTTTAAAAATCAAGCGGATAATGATATAATAAATTTATGCCTGAAAAAATAATCAAAACCCTTTGCCGCTATGCCCGTGCACACGGGCATGCTCACTTACGCCTAGAAAAAAAAGGTGATCATTTGCTCTGCGTTTGCGGCCTCGGCCAAACAAGTGAATATTTACATCTTGATCGAAAAACAGAACATAATATCACAGAGACCTTCAGACGATTGGTTGGAGCGGCTGACAATGATTTATTTTCCGATAAACGCTTCAAAATAGCAGACAACAAGCAGCCGATCAGCGGTCGAGCCACTCTTTTGCCCTATGATCAAGGAGAGAAACTTTTTATTACTCTCAGTACTGAAAAACCAGCCTTAAGACGTCTATCTGCTTTAGGCCTAAATCGTGAACAACAAGCGCTTATTAAAACAAACTTAAAAAAGAAAAGCGGTTTGATTATTATTGCCGGCGGACCAGAAGAGGGCGCCAGCAGCACTTATTATTCCCTGCTCTCAATCATTGCTAGTAGCGGTGATCGCAGTATTTATTCCTTAGAAGATTATCCTGTTTTAGAAAATAAAGGTGTCAATACAATAAATCTGCGTAAATATAGCGATCCAAAAACAGCAATAGAAAAAGTCAATCATTTAGACAGTGAGGTTATTGGTATAGACGCTGCTCTACAAGTAGATGATATTAAAGCTCTATGGCAAAGCGCTCGCAGTGGCCGCTTGATCATTGCGACTTTACCGGTTGCGAGCGCCGCTCTAGCTGTCAAACTATTGCGCCAATCTGGTTTAAGCGCTGCCGATATCGCCTCTCAAATTATTTTTATCAGTGCCCAAAAATTATTTAAACGTCCTTGTCCGCGCTGCCTTCACATCTTCGACCCAGGACTGGAAATAAAGAAAAAAATAAATAAGCGTTGGCCGGCGGCCAATCTCTGCTGGCCAAAAAAATTATTTTATAATCGCGGTTGTTCTCTTTGCCAAAAAACTAATCGAGAATCAAAAACAGCCGTTTTTGAAATAATGCGCTTCTGGCCAGATGGACGTTTACAGGACGGTTATGAAGCAATGATTAAAGATGCCCTTGATAAAACCGGACTCGGCTTGATTAACATTGAGGAAATTGCCAACTGGGCGATGCAGACAACAAAAAAGATATGAAGATAGCCTGTGTTATCCCCGCTTATAATGAAGACCGGTATCTAAACACCGTGATAGCGAAAGTAAAAGCCTTTGTCGATTTTATTATAGTTGTCGATGACGGCTCAGATAAACGCGCAAGTGAACTGGCTCAAAAAGCCGGCGCTTTTGTATTAAGGCACATAATTAATCGCGGACAAGGAGCCGCCCTGCAAACAGGCAGTGACTACGCTTTGCAATTAGGAGCCGACATTATTGTCCATTTTGACGCCGATGATCAATTTGCCGCCGCCGAAATACCAGATATTATCGCCCCAATAATCAAAGGAGAAGCGGATATTGTCTTTGGTTCACGATTCTTAGGAAAAGAGTCAAATCTGCCATGGATAAAAAAATATTTAATCTGGCCTCTCGGCCGTTTAATTAACCGATTTTTTGGCGTTCACACCAGCGATCCACAAAGTGGTTTTAGGGCCTACACCAAAGAAGTAGCAGAAAGTTTTCGCATCGAAAATGACCGAATGGCTCATTGCAGCGAAATTTTAATCAAACTCGGTCGCGGTCGTTGGCGCTTTAAAGAAGTACCAATAACAGTCACTTATCACGAATATGGGCAAAAATTCTCTGGCGGCATCCGTATTCTCAAAGATCTTTTCATTCAAAAAATAAATCAATAAATAGTAAAAAATAACCCTAATATTATGCTGCAGCAAAGCATCGCCCTCATCTTTATAGCCATTTTTATCTGGCGCTTATTTACGCAAAGAAAAAAACAAACAATCAACAACAACGAATTTATTTTTTGGTTAGCCTTCTGGTTGATTGGTGCTTTGGCTATTATTTTCATTCGATTACTGGACAAACTACTTATCACTGCTGGTTTTTCTGGTTCCGGTATTAATTTCTTGCTCTATCTTGCCGTTATTACTTTATTTTATTTAATTTTTAAATTACGTTTAAAAATAAGCAAATTAGAAAAGAGCTTAACTGATTTAGTGCGCGAACTTGCCCTTAAATAATAACGCTAAAAAGACAATCGCTATGAAAATCGCCCAAATTGTCTGTGCTTTTCCACCCTATGCCGGCGGCATTGGTCAAAGCGCTTATCGTCTTGGAGAAATCTTAAGTCGCGAACATCAAGTGAGCACTTTTACTCTCGCCCCTGATGACGGGAAATTACCGTCCGCGCCTTTAGGTGTACAACGCGTATTTTTTTTACGCCCAAAAATTCGTTTTGGCCACGGCGCCCTACCTTTAAGTCTACCCTTCCGATTGCTTTCTTACGATTTACTTTATTTGCACTATCCTTTTTTTGGCACCGATGCTTTAATTCTATTACTTACAAGACTGAAGAAAAAACAACGCCTAATTATTCACTATCACATGGATACGCCGGCACTACCAGGCATAAAAAAGATACTAGCGGCTCCTTCGCGCTTTCTCTTAAAAAGTTTGATAAAAAGAGCAGAAAAAATTATTGTCAGCAGCCGTGATTATGCCGAAAATGGTCAACTAGCCAAAAGCGCCGCTCTTTATCCAGAAAAAATAAAAGCTATCCCTTTCGGAATAGAAACAGAAGTCTTCCGCCCAAAAATAAAAACTCAAAGCCAGAATATTGCCAAACAAGCGACCGATATAATTGATTTTGTAACCAGGCGTTTTATAAAGAGGGGCGGACATGTTTTGCTTTTTGTCGGAGGCTTGGATAATGCTCATTATTTTAAAGGCTTGAATATTCTTCTGCGCGCCATACCATTAGTGAAAGCGCCGATAAGTCTTAATATTATCGGTGACGGCGATCTGCGTCCAAATTATGAAAAAGAGGTGGCGACGTACGGATTAAAACAAAAAGTGCGCTTCCTCGGAAGAGTCAGCGAGGAAGAGTTGATCAGACAATATCAGAGCGCGGATCTCCTAATTTTACCTTCAATAAATAAACATGAAGCTTTCGGCCTAGTACTAATTGAAGCAATGTCTTGCGGCCTGCCTCTTATCGCCAGCAACTTGCCTGGTATGCGCAGTGTTTTTAATGATGGAGAACAAGGCCTGTACTGCAAAGCGGGTGATGTTGATGATTTAGCAGAAAAAATAAGCTCATTAGTACAAGATGAAAAAAGACGCCAGCAAATGGCAAAAGCAGCCAGAGCCCTAGCTCAAGAAAAATACGCCTGGGAAAAAATCGCCGATAAAATTTTAGATGAATTTTCCGAATAGAAACAAATATGATTATTGGAATAGCTAACAACCTATATCCTCCTTACGGCCGCGGTAGCGGCGCTGAAGTTATTGTAATTAAAACAGTGCAAGAATTACGCGCCGCCGGACATGAAGTATTTGTCATCAGCACAAAACCGTTAAAATCAAAACAAGAAGACAGCAGCGACTGTTATTATTTTACTTCGGCTTATCATTCTTTAGCTTCTTGGTCGCCATTCAAAAAAATGGCTTGGCATTGCCAGCAATTACTCTTCTCTGGAAACAGGCGACGCCTGAATAAAATTTTAAAAGAAAGACGGCCAGATCTATTTGTTACTCATAATCTCATTGGCCTGGGCTTCAGCTTACCAAGCTTATTATTTAAACTCCATATCAGACACGAACACATTTTACATGATATACAATTACTCCACCCTTCAGGTTTAATGTATTTCGGCCAAGAAAAAATAATTTGTTCCCCGCTCGCTCGCTTTTACCAATTTTTCACACGACGCGCCTTCAAGAAAGCCGATTTAATTATTTCGCCTTCTCGCTGGCTTTTGAACACGCATCAAGAAAGAGGTTTCTTCAAAAAACAGGAGAGTCGAATACAAAAAAATTTTCAGCTCGACAAACCAATAAAAAAAGAACCGAAACAGCCTCTAAATTTTCTTTTTACTGGCCAGCTGGAAAAGCATAAAGGCATAGACATGCTGCTACGCGCTTGGCAGGAAGCTTCTCTACCGGAAGCCAAACTCAGTATTGCTGGCGGAGGCTCTTTAGCAAAGATGGTAGCGGAACAAGCGGAAAAGCAAACCAATATCCACTATCTCGGCTATCTTGACCGCGAAGGAATAGATCAAGCTCTGCAGAAAGCTGATATTATTATCGTACCCTCTTTAGTCTATGAAAATTCTCCCACCAGCCTTTGGGAAGCCGCTGCTCGAGGACTATGCGCTATTGCCTCTGATATCGGTGGTATACCGGAAATGAAAGACGAGCTTCACCTCACCCTGTTTCCGCCCGGAAACTTACAAGCTTTAATAGCCGCCATTAAAGAAGCGGCCGACAAAAAAAATAAATGACAAACAATAAACGCCGCCACAAAAAGTGACGGCGTTTAAAAAACTAAACAAATATTGATTAAGACTGAAAACCGCGCAGACGCTTCTGGGCTTGTAAAGAAAAAATTGTTTTCTTTAAACCATTTTCTAGCGTCACAACCGGCATCCAATTCAAAGATTCTTTAGCTAAAGAAATATTAGGCAAAACCAACTCACTAATAAAAAGACGGCTGTCAGCATAAATTATTTTCGATTCAGAATTTGTTTCTCGAATAATCATCATCGCTAAATCGGTGAAATTAACATCAACATCGGAACCGATATTTATCGGCCCAGCCTGTTTTGAATCCATAAATTTCAGCGCTGCATCAATAACATCTTCAATATAACAGAAAGAAGAAGAAAAACGATCATCGCCAAAAATACACAAATCTTTGCCGTCTAAAGCATTATTAATAAAATCAGGAATCATTTGATCATCATTAAGTTCCATCCGCGGACCATAAACCCGAAAAAGTCTAATTATTTTAGTATCTAACTGAAAAATATCGCGATAGTTACTAATTAAAGTCTCGGCAAAGCGCTTGCCCTCATCATAAGAGCTGCGCGCCGATAAATGATCAAAAGAACCAAGTTCATTTTCATCAACTTTGCGATCAAAATCCTCAACAGAACGGGGACCGTAAACAACCGAAGAAGAAAAGTGCAGGAATTTCGCTTTTGTTGCTACCGCAAGATTTAATAAATTAACTAAGCCCACAGAATTAACTGCTAAAGTTGCCAGGCGATTATCTAAAAAATAACGCGGTGACATCGGGCAAGCTAAATTATATATTTCCTGCAAGCCCTGAAATTCCAGCTTAAATTTTTTCAATTCCGGTAAATTAAGCCAATCGATTGTTTTTGTTATATCCTGATTAATAAAAACAAAATCGGAATTAGAAAGAAGATGGTCAATATTGCCCTCACTGCCGGTAGAAAAATTATCGACACAAATTACCTTGCAGGTCTTAAGCAATTCATCGCACAAATGCGAGCCGATAAAACCGGCGCCACCGGCGACCAACACATTTTTCTTGTCAAAAATTACTTGTTTAGACATATTATTAATTAATAAAGTCGAAAATGCCGACATTGACACCGCCGGTAAAATCAACAGCAAAAGCATAAAAAGATTCTTTGAGCTCACCTAGGCCACTAAAAACGCGGACATGAGGAGTGGCCCCAGGACGAGTACCCACCACGATATCCGCCCGACCATCGTTATCTAAATCACCAGCGGCCACATTAACGCCTCCTTGCCAATTACGGCCATAGACCAAAAAAGATTTTTTTAATACGGCTTTATTGGAAAATATTTTTAAAAGTGGTTCTCTGCCCGGGCCAGGAGCAACAATAATTTCCGCCTTATTACGATCCGCTCGACCATCAAGATTTGCTACTGCTACTTGAACGCCTCCACGAAAACTTTTTTCAAAAGCTAAAAATTGACCCTGTAAATAGCCACGGCGATCAAAAATTTTAATATCGGAAGAGCCTCCCTGACCACGCCCGACAACAATTTCCGCCGCACCTTGGCCATCTATATTACCGGCGGCAACGTTAACTCCGCCACGAAAACTTTCTTCAAAAGCAAAAAATTGTCCTTTCAGGCGACCCTTATGATCAAAGATACGGACATGGGGACCACCGCCAGCACCAGCGCCAACAATAATTTCCGCCAAACCATCATCATTTACATCAGCCAGGGCTAAGCTAAAACCGCCTTTAAAACGGCGATCAAAAACTAAGAAACGGCCACGATGCTTGCCATCCGGACCATAGATATCAACGAAAGGTTCTTGACCGGCAGAAGCAGCTATCACCAATTCACTTTCATTATTACCATCAACGTCACCGGAAGCAAAAACACCATTACTAAAAAGATTTAAAGAGCGGCGCTCTAAAATAATACCACTTTTATCACTGATTATTATCTCCGAACTACTAGCAGCCACTACTGGACTAAAAACTAAACGGCCAAGGCGAGCATACAAACGCTCCTGAGCAGCGGACAAAGCACGATCAAGATTTATACGACCAGAACCCAATTGACTCAAATAGGTGGGATTAAGTCGGCTAATATTGTCAGTCGACTGCAACAAAACGGTCACAATTTCCGTTGGACTAAGTTGAGGATTAATTTCCGCTATTAAAGCCAAGGAACCGCTGATAACTGGAGCAGCCATAGAAGTCCCTGACCAAAAGCCATCATAATATTTATCTCTTTCTTTAGGGTTGCCGCCGTAAGTTATGGTGCTAAAAAAACTAACCCCTGGAGCAGCAATATCGACACATTTAAAACCATAGCTGGAAAAATCAGCTTTTTGATCTAAAGCATCAGTAGCTGCCACACCAATTACCATATTCTCTCCGTTCTTACCGTCATAACAAGCCGGATAAATCGGATTTTTATCAGTATTATAGCCTTCGCCATCAGACTGCTCATTACCAGCGGCAGCAACAACAATCACTCCAGCGTCATAAGCGCGCTGGATGGCATCTTGTAGAGCTTGGCTGTAACTAAAACCGACAAAGCTTAAATTAATAATATCAGCGCCATTATGAACGGCGTAATCAATAGCGCGAACCACAGCGCCAATACGCCCCTCACCGCGGTCATTTAAGGCTCGTAAAGACATGAGTTTCGCCCGCCAAGTTAAACCGGTAATTCCCTGCCGATTATTGCCAGTAGCCGCAATAATGCCGGCAACCATCGTGCCGTGAGAAATACCAGATTCTGTCCAATTGTCATCAAACTTAGGTGAAGGGTCAGGAATATTTTGTACAAAATCCCAGCCGTTTATATCGTCAATAAAACCATTACGATCGTCATCAATTTTATTGCCAACCACTTCACGCTCATTAATCCAGATATTATCTTTTAAATCAGGATGATTCGTTTGTACGCCAGCATCAACAACGGCAATAATAATATCAGGACTGCGATTAATTTTTTCCCAAGCCGCCGGCGCTTTAATACGAGCAAGATACCACTGCTGATTATAGTAATAATCATTAGGCAAAAAGCTGGCTCCGGCAACCGGAACCACAAGAAATAAAAATGCAAAAAAAGATGCCACGAATCGTTTCATAACATCTCCATCATAACATATTTGCCTATTTATTCAAAGATTTTTTCCGACCTTATAATATATTTATCTCTCTTATAATAACAGGTATTTATCGTCTTATTTTTCCTCCAAAATCGATAATGTCTCTCGGGCCGACTGTTCCCAACTAAAATGAGACACTTGCTGCAAACCTTGAGCTGATAGAGATTTAGACAAAGATTCATCTTTATAAATCCTTGTCATAGCACTAGCAATCGCCTGCTTATCGCGAGGGTTAAAATAAAGGGCGGCTTCACCGGCTATCTCTCTTAAAACTGGTAAGTCGGATAAAAGCGCTGGGACTCCGCAGGCCATGGCTTGCAAAGCCGGAATACCAAAGCCCTCATGCAAAGTAGGAAAAACAAAAGCCCGGGCAGAACTGAAGATGGCCGGTAAATCTTCTTCCACCACCCAACCAGGCATCATAACTGATCGCCCAAGATCATATTCTTCAATAATATATTTGACTTCATCATAACCAAAACCGGCGTTACCAATCATCACTAATTTAACGTCGCTCGAAGGATTAACTTCTTTAAAAATGGCAAAAGCTTCGACTAAAGCCGCGGTATTTTTCTTCTTTTCTAAGCGGCCAACATAAAGAAAAAAAGGCTCATCGAGGCTATATTTTTCTAAAATTTTCCGACGTTGAGGATTGTCTGACCAAGGCTGATACAAATCACGGGGATAACCGTTATGCACCATTCTAATTTTATCAGCATATTTATCCGTATAAATATCAATTATTTCTTGTTTAGTAAAAGAGGAAACAGCGATAATTCGAAATGCATGCCGTAAAGCATAAGCAGTCGACCAGATTAAATAATCAAGAGAATTAGAGTTAAAACGACCGCAAGTAAACAGACGGATGATAAAATTAAAAAAACGCTTGAGCCATTCAGTCTCCAGGCGAACACCTTTCTTCTGGTATAAATCGCTTTCACGCGCAAAAGCGATATCATGAATAGTGTTGACCGTCCGACGCGGATGAATTAAAGGTAAGGAATGAGCAGGAACAAAAAGAACATCAGGAGCATGCATTAGCATTTCCCAAGATAAACGCCCTAAAGTCCAAAAATAAGGCCATGGCCAACGTAAAATTTGTAAACGAAAATTTGGATAAGCTTTTAAAGCAGCGGCTAAATCATTAGCCGGCGCCTTATCCAAATATAAAATATATTGATTGTTCCGATCAATGGCGGCCAAGTTTAAAATGATATAAAAAGAATACCATTCCGTCCCGGTGCGCAAAGAACGATTGGCGCGCGACGCGTCAATGCCAATAATCATAAGATGAAAAAATCTATTTAGTCGCTAAAATACTCCGCTTATAGGAATCAAGATTGTCTAAGGCAATACCTGTGCCTTTCACTACACAAAGCAAGGCGTCGTCGGCAACATAGGCAGGCACGCCGGTAGCACGGGAAACAAGCTGATCCATATTGCGCAGTAAGGAACTCCCACCAGAAAGAATAATACCTTTATCCATAATATCAGCCGATAATTCTGGAGGTGTTTTTTGTAGAACTCTCTTAGCGGCAGAGATAATCGCTTCTAGCTCAGTCTGAATCGCTTCGGTAACATCATCACTGGAAACAGTAATACTACGAGGCAAGCCAGTCACAATATCTCGCCCGCGTATTTCCATATATAATTTATCTTCTATATATAAAGCGGAACCAATATTAATTTTTATTTCTTCAGCTGTTCGCTCACCGATAGCCAGATTATATTTCTTGCGGACATGTTCTAAAATAGCGGCGTCAAATTTATTACCACCGACACGAACAGAAGTCGAAGCGACAATACCACCTAAAGAAATTACGGCCATTTCAGCTGTTCCGCCACCAATATCAATAATCATATGACCAGTAGCGGAACCAATAGGAATATCGGCACCAATAGCGGCAGCAATCGGTTCTTTAATAATATAAGCAGCTTTAGCACCAGCAGCAATCGTTGCTTCGATAACGGCACGGCGCTCAGTCGAAGAGATGCCGGCCGGCACTGCTACCATAACTTCCGGACGAAATAAGCGAATGCCACCTAAAGTTTTATTGATAAAATAACGAATCATTGCTTCAGTAGTTCGATAATCAGCAATCACTCCGTCTTTCAAAGGACGGGCAGCAACAATAGTATCAGGCGTGCGGCCGAGCATATCTTTGGCCTCATTACCGACAGCTAAAATTTTATTATCTTCTAAAGAAACGGCAACAACGGAAGGCTCATTAATAACAATACCCCGGCGCGGCAAATGCACCAAGGTATAAGTTGTCCCGAGATCGATGCCGATACGTTTTATAAACATAAATTAAACAAAAATCAAACAAAAAATTTAAAAAGCGATCTTATTTTCAATGATTCTTTATATTATCCCAAATAAGCCTAAGTGTCAAAACAGTCGGCTAAAATTAGCGGCATTTTTCCCTATTCTTCGTAAGTATCAGCCGCATCTTCTTCTTCCTCTTTAGCTTGATTGCCAATAATTTTCTTTACCTTTTCAGCAAACTCATAAGTATCAAATTCTTCCTTAATAAAATAATAATCGGCCCCCATTTCTAAACTCCTTTTTTTACTATCTTCATCACTTAAATCAGTAAAAATAAAAATTGGTAAATCACCTAACTCATCATCTTCCCTTACCCGTTTAACTACCTCAAAACCATCTAATTTTGGTAATATTAAATCCAAAATCAAATAATCAGGAGCAAAATCACGTACTTTGTCCAAGAGCTCTTCAATTTCATCCTCACCCTCATTTACTTCTACTACAAATTCATCAGCACTAAGCTGCGCCTCTAGACCATAGAGAATATTGACATCATCTTCGAGAATAAAAATTTTTTTGCTTGACATATGTTTGACGATCTGAGGCTGTCATGAAAAAATGACAGATACAAAAATAAATCTATCTAATTTTATGAATTAATTTTCTTTAAAGGGCGCCACCAGCTTTCATTTTGCCGGTACCAGTCTACTGTATCCGCCAAACCTTGTTCGAAAGAAATTTGTGGCGACCAGCCCAATTCCTTAGAAGCTTTGCTAAAATCAATGGCATAACGCAAATCATGGCCAGGACGATCACCAACATGTTCAATAAAACTTTCATCTCTACCTGTTAAATTCAGTATTTGTTTAGTAATTACCAAATTACTGCGTTCACTATCGCCACCTAAACAATAAGTTTCACCTATCCGTCCTTTACGTAGAATCAAATCAACACCACGATTATGATCATTAACATGAATCCAGTCACGGATGTTACCGCCCTGACCATACACCGGAACCTTGCGGCCGTCAATCAAATTAGTAATAAACAAAGGAATCAACTTTTCCGGATATTGATAAGGGCCGTAATTATTAGAACAATTAGAAATCGTCACCGGTAAGCGATGAGTATGATAATAAGCGCGGACTAAATGATCGGCGGCAGCTTTAGAAGCACTATAAGGAGATCGCGGATCATAGGCGGTGCTTTCCTGAAAACGAGGACTATCAAAAGATAAAGAACCAAAAACTTCATCGGTAGAAATATGATGAAAACGAATGCCACCATGCTTCTTAGCGGCCTCAAGTAAAACGCGCGTGCCCTCAATATTAGTTCGGACAAAAGCGGCGCTGTTTAAAATAGAACGGTCAACATGACTTTCGGCCGCAAAATGAACGATAGCATCCACACCAACCATCAAACTATCAACTAACTCGATATCAGCAATATCACCGTGCACAAAGCGATAATTCGGCTTATCCGCGATAGTTTTTAAATTTTCCAAATTACCAGCGTAAGTTAAGGCATCCAGATTAATGATATCATCATCAGGATAAGTATTAAGCCAGTAATGAATAAAATTAGCGCCGATAAAGCCGGCGCCACCGGTAACTAATAATTTCATAAATTATGATTTTAAACGGGCACTAATTTCTTCGGCTTCACCAGAATTATAAGGAGCCGAGGGCCAAAGATTAAGATTATCACCAGACTGACGAGGAATGACATGAAAGTGAAGATGAGGGACGGTTTGCCCAGACACAGAATCATTATTTTCTGTAACATTATAACCGCCATAACCAAGTTTATCTTTCAATAAGAGACCCATTTTTTTAACAACAATAATCAGGGCGCTGAGATCTTCTTCGGAAACTTCCTCAATATTAAGTACGTGCTTCTTAGGCAAAACGAGCATATGACCAGGAAAAACAGGGCTAATATCTAACATAGCGAGAACCTTTTCATCCTCATATATTTTATAACTTGAAATATCGCCGGCTATGATTTGACAAAAAATACACATAAATTAAAAAATTAACGACAGTATTTATATTTTATACGGGCTATTTGGATCTATTTCCCAGCGAATTTCATCTATCTCTTCCTTTTTCAAAATACCTTTATACAACTTATCCGGAAAATTAATGGACAGAGCCGACGTTTCAGAAATACATTGATAACCGTGCACAACGCCCGGAGGCACAAGCACTGAACAAGGATTATCCTCCCCTACTTCAATTTCCATCTTCTCGCCGAAAGTCTTAGATTCAGCCCGACGATCCCAAAGGTGTAAGCGAAAACGACCGGGACCAATAAAAATAAAATAATCGCTCTGATAGACATGCTCATGCGGGCCACGAATAACGCCGGGCAAAGTTAAGCTGACATAAGACATTGCCGGAGCCGAATCAAGTTCATCGCGCCGATAAATTTCCGTTAACCAACCGCGCTCATCCTCATATTTCTTGAGTTCCCTAACAATAACGCCGCTTATCATAAATATTTATTTTATTTTTCTTAAATCTAAGAGTCCGCTCTGCGCGCCGAAATGAGCAATTTTCGAAGCAGCGTTCCTCGCTCCCAAGTATAATGACTTTTTTATATCACCCCGGCTAAGTATCATGCCAATCAAGAAAGAAGAATTAAAAACATCACCAACGCCAGTGACATCTACGCGCTTTTTTTCTTTAATTATGTCTTGATGGTAAAAATTACGACCGTCATAAACATCAGCTCCTTCTTGTCCACTGGTGATTAAAACAATATTAGGACCAGCCGCTTTTAAAATAGGCAAAATATTTTTTACATCTTTAAAAAAATCCAAACCTTTACGACGATAAGAAGCCGAACTTAAAACCAATTCAAGTGCTTCATCCTTATTAACGCATAAAATTTCGGTACGCTTCAAGAAGGGAGATAATTTTTTTAAACCAAGCTTATATTGACTTGCCCCCGGGTTCCAAACAATTTTTGGTTTTTTTGCAGAAAAAATCTGCTTAGCCGTCTTTTGCCAATTACCAGATAAAGAGGCTAAATAAATATATTCCGTCTGTTCTAATAAAGCTTTTTCCTTAAGACTGATGGCCAAATTTTCGTTGGCTAAACGATTACTAAAAATAATACGCTCGCCTTCATCTGACACCAGAATAAAAGATAAACCGGTGAACGCTGATGGACTAATAGACATCAGAGAAGTCGCCACACCTCGGCCTTTTAAATTAGCTAAAACCGCTCGGCCGCTTTCATCTCCTCCGATATTAGCCAAACAAGCCACCTTAAAACCTGAATTGGCAAAATTTACAGCTGCATTAGCGGCGCCACCACCGAAAAGGTGATGGAAACTATTAACTTTAATCTTCGCTCCGTATTCAAAAGCTAATAATTTCTGACGCAAAAGATCGCGATGATTATCGATCATAATGCCATCAGAAGTTAAAAAAACAATATCGCGAGTCGCCCCGCCGATACTAATAAAATTATATTTCATAAAATTAAAACTGCTAACATAATAACATAAATTATCGCCCTTTCAAAAAAAATGGTTGCAAACGGCGACTAGCCAGAGCCAGGAGATTAAAAAATAAGGCTACCAAGAAAACACCCAAGGCTAAACTCCAGGCTAATGATTCCCAAAAAGTGGCGGAAAACAAAAATAAGCGACCAGAAGAACCGGACCAATCAAAAATAACCAACAAAATATTAAAAATAAAAGCTTCAGCAGTGATTCCGATAATGCTTAGCAAAAGGAAAGAATATAAAGAACGGTTAGTTAAAACATTTTCTAAAACAAAATACATAATCACAGCACTTAAAAATAAAGACAGCAAGGACAAACCAAAGGGATGGAAGCTAAAAACATCTATAAAAAAACCAGCCGCTAAAGCTAAAAACCAAACACGATCACGACTAACCATTAAACAAGAAAAAATAATGGCGATTAAAATAATATCCAGATTACTCCATGGCCAAGGCAAGAAAGAAATTAAAGAAAATTGTACTAGAGCTAAAAACGCCGCCAAAGATAAGAAAATTAAAAATGAAAAAATCTTTTTATACATAAATTAAGGCAAAACAACAGCCACAACCGTTAAATTATAAAGAGAGGCAATCGGTTCAATACTGACATCCTGCCAAATTTCATTACTTTGATTATTAACCTGAGCAACGCGACCAATTACTAGACCACGAGGAATATTGTCGCCTAACCCAGAGCTGATAACAATATCACCTTCTTTTATTTGCTCCATCTGCGGAATATAATTCATTTTAATGGTCAGGCCAAGTTCCCCCTCGGAAAGTCCGATGGTTTTAGTGCCGTTTAAAATAGCAGCCGCTAGCTGGCAGTTATTGCCGGTCGTCAAACAAGCTCTAGAACTATTATCTTTTACTTCGATAATTTTGCCGATGATTACACCAGATTCATTAATTACTCCAAGACCAGTAATAATTCCATCTTTAGAACCTCTGTCTAAAATGATATCCTGAGCATTACCTTCGGCATCAAAAAGATTCTGCCTGGAAACGATATTAGCGCTAACCAAACGATAATGATTATTATTATTTAAAAAATTTAATTGTTGGCGCAATTTGTTATTTTCCTCGACTAAGAGTTGTAATTGTGCCTGATCAACAATAGCAAGCACCAGTTTATTTTCTGCCACCGTTAATTTAGCCACAATCTCTTCAATAGAATTGGCATCATTCGGCCTCCCTTGGAACCAAGTGCTTAAACCATGCAAAGACTTGCCCAGAGGCCTAATCGCTATCGTCAAGCTATTTTCTAAAGGTCGCGACAAACGGGAAAAATGAGCAAAAAAAATAAAGGCGATAATAAAAAGCCAAAGCCAAATCTTTTTAATTTTCCAGGCTAAACGCATAATTTATTTATCTAAAACAACATTGCTAAGGGTAACCTTGGCCAATAATTCTGGATCGCTAATTAAAATACCGGCGCCACGAACAACGCAAGTTAAGGGGTCGTCAACAATCTTTACAGGAATCTTAGCAGCAATTGAAATTGCCTGGTCAAGACCACGCAATAAAGCTCCACCACCAGATAAGTAAATACCGCTTTCATAAATATCGGACACGAGCTCTGGAGGTGTTGTTTCTAAAATTGTCTTAATATTTTCGATTATCTTGCTAACGGTACGGCTAATTGCTTCTCTAATTTGCTTATCATTAACCATGATGGCTTTTGGTAAACCGTTGATCAAATCGCGACCACGTACTTCCATTTCCTGAGTTTCAGCTCCAGGTATAGCTGAAGCAATGTTAATTTTTATCTCTTCCGCCAACTGTTCCCCAATCAAAATATTAAATTCTTCTCGAATATATTCAATAATATTATTATCAAATTCATTCCCAGCTAAACGCAGAGATTTCCAGGTAACAACGCCACCTAAAGAAATAACAGCGATTTCCGTGCTCCCGCCGCCAATATCAACAATCATCGTGGCGGTCGCCTCAGTAACGGGCAAATGAGCGCCGACGGCCGACGCCATTGCTTCTTCAACTAAATAAACTTTGCGCGCGCCAGCGGAACGAGCAGCATCTTCAACCGCTTTCTTTTCTACTTCGGTCAAATCTAAAGGAATACCAATAACAACGCGCGGACGAGGAACTAAAGCAAAATGCTCACGATGAACTTTATTGATAAAATATTTCAACATTTTTTCTGTCACTTCAAAATCAGAAATAACCCCGTCTATCATTGGTTTAATTGCTTCAATATGAGCAGGTGTTTTGCCGACCATTTTCTTAGCGGCCAAACCAACTTCTAGAATTTCATTAGTACGCTTGTTAATCGCCACAACAGACGGCTCATTAATAACTAAACCTTTATCGCTAACGACGATAAGCGTATTTTTAGTACCAAGGTCTATACCTAAATCATGACTAAATTTACCGATAAGTTTATTGAACATAAATCAAAAATTAATAGCTTTTAGCAAAAAACCAATCATGTTTAGCCGGCTGGCCACTAATAAAACATTGAGACTGGCTCGGTCCTTCTTTTTCATATTCAGGCGGCAAGCAGCGGGAAACCATGCCGAACCTTTCTTTTAACATTTTTTCCGTTTTTGGATCCTCACTCCAACTAGCACGAAACCAGCCAGAACGGTCGTCTATCTCATCCCAACTCTTAATTGTATAAATATGATTGCGCGTATACTCATCAGCTTGCTGATAAAGATTGGTATGAATACTGGCCATTAATTTTTCCAAATAAACAGGCAAATCGGCCAAAAGAATATTTTCCTTACTATCAAGATCGCGACGAAATACTGTTACCGTCGCCGCTCCGGCTTCTTGACCACCTATTTCTAAACGTACTGGCACACCGCGCACTTCCCAATAATTAAATTTGAAACCGGGAGTCTGATTATCGCGCTCATCAATCTTCAAACGATATTTAGTACCTAAAAATTCTTTAATTTGCCGAGAATAAGAAAGAACAATTTCTTTTCCGGCATCATCCCGATAAATTGGCACTATCACTACCTGAATAGGAGCAATATTAGGCGGCAAGCGTAAACCATTATCATCGCCATGCACCATAATCAAAGCGCCAACGGATCGCCAAGATAAACCCCAGCTATTTTGGTGGCCAAGATGGCTTTCACCATCAGCTCCTAAATAGTTAACGCCAAAAACAGAAGCAAAATTAGTCCCTAAATAATGGCTGGTTGCACCCTGAATTGCCTTACCGTCTTTTGCCATCAGTTCCGCTGTCATAGTTGTTACTGCTCCAGCGAATTTTTCATTTTCTGATTTGCGACCGACAAAAGTCGGAATGGCCATAAATTCATAAATATCACGATAGATGCCGAGCATTTTTATCATTTCCGATCGAGCTTCTTCCTCGTTAGCAAAAACAGTATGACCTTCTTGCCATAAAAATTCACTCCAGCGCAAAAAAGCACGCGGGCGCTTTTCCCAACGCACAACATTTGCCCATTGATTTAAACGCAAAGGCAAATCTTTATAACTTTGAATCCATTTGGCATAAGTCTTATACATCGCCGCCTCACTAGTCGGCCTAATTGCCAGCTTATTAACCAATTCTTCCCCGCCGGCATGAGTAACAACCGCTAATTCCGGCGAGAAACCTTCAACGTGACTTTTTTCAGCTTCAAGATTTTCCAAAGGCACAAAAATAGGAAAATAAACATTCTCAACCCCATCATCCTCAAGACGACGGCTAAGTTCCGCTTTAATTAATTCCCAGATTTTCAAACCATAAGGGCGAACTATACCGCAACCACGTACTTCCGAGCTTTCCGCTAATTCCGCTTCCCTAACCACATCCTGATACCAGGCCGGAAAATCATCCGCTTGTTTAGTAATAGTTTTTTTCTCTGATTTGGCCATATATTTTAAAATTATCTCTATTTAGCGGCTATTAATTTTCTTTAAAGCGGCTTTAACGCGAGCACCACTATCGGATAAGCTCGGATCCAAATTATTTAGAGCTAGGCGTGCATCAGGCAAGGAATAACCCAGAGACATGAGAGCATCTAATTCATCACTGAAACCAACTGGCAAATTAGCGGCCGAGAGAACGGCGCCGTCAACGCTTCTAATTAATTTATTTTTTAATTCTAAAACTATCCGTTCCGCAGTTTTTTTCCCGATACCAGCAACCTTAGTCAACAAAGCGGCATCATCTCGTATCACTGCCTCCCGAATATCATTAATTGCGGCGATAGAAAGAACACCAAGCGCCGATTTCGGACCAACACCGGATACTGATAATAACATTTGAAATAATTCTAGCTCCTCAAGATTACGAAAGCCATAAAGGTCAGAAGCATCCTCCCGTACTTGATGAGATAAATAAAATTCCTGCTCAGCGCCTATTTTAACAGACGACAGCAGTGATTCGCCGGCAAAAATCTGGTAGCCGACCTTATTAACCTCTAATATCAGGTAATTATTACTTTTAGCCAAAACTTGGCCGCATAAATAGGCAAGCATATATTTTCAGTATAGTATATCTGTTGCTTTAATTAAATCTTGACAAAATAACTAGAAACGTTTAATGCGAATTAGGCCGGAAAGCGTTATAATTTCCACTCCCTGTTTTTCGATTTCATCCAAAATTAAATTCATCCCCAAAGAATCGGAAGACATATGCCCAGCGATAATAACATTGATATGATATTTCTCCGCTTCCTTGCGATGCTCTTCGCCCATATGCATACCAATAACGGTACCAATTCCATATTGTGCCATCTTCTCATAAATATCTTTAGAACCACTGGTGCCACCGGTAAATTCTGTTACCACCACCTTACCCAAGCTACGCTCGGGCGCACCGGCAAATATTTTCGGACCAGCCTTCAAAGCTTCAGCCGCCGCATATTCCGGAATCGTTTTCAAAAAATCCACTAACTCACCAACAGTCTCAAGCTTATCTCCTTCCTGGGCAAGAGCATTAATAATAAATTGCGCGGAAAGATTATCGGCTGGCGTATGTAAACACATAAAATCGAGACCTAGCAAACGCGCTAAATCAACGGAACGCTGATGATTTATCGGACTAACACCACGAGTAACCTCAGAAATGCGTGGCTGAATAAGAGATTCGGCAATATTTATCGGCACACCATATTGCGCTAAAACTTGAGCCTGTAAATGCATAACGGTTGAGAGATCGGCTAACGCCTCTCCCTCGGGATGATGAGCAATGACTAAATCAATATCACCACGCTGTTTAGCGTATAAGAGTTCAGAGCCTTCAATATCAATGCCGGCGATTATTTTTTTAATCACTTTATCACCACTAGTACATAAGACACGAGAATCAGAATAAGGATTTTCTAAAGATTCATTATCAAAAGATTTTTTCTCTTTTTCGCTCATCTCCTCATATTTTTTCAAGCTTTTTGCCAAATGGCGACGAACGTAATCTTCACCTCGTAAATCCGCTTTAATTCCTTGAGCAATGGCTGATTGATATATTCCTTGTGTAGTCATATTTACAATTTAATTAATTATTTAATTATTCTAATTTCTCCTGCATCCGCATCAACGGTTATTAAATCGCCGCTTTTTAATATTTTTGTAGCTACTTGTGTGCCAATGATGCAAGGCTTTTTTAATTCTCTAGCAGTAATTGCCGCATGTGATAGAATCCCACCGGCATCAGTCACAAAAGCTCCAGATTTTTTCATAAACGGTAGGTACTCCGGCCGTGTCATACCGGTAACCAAAATATCACCAGTAGAAAATTCACCCTGATAATGCAAAGGATCGTTTATAATTCTTGCCCGACCACTAACTTTGCCAGGATAAGCAACCTGCCCTTTAATAACATCAGAAAAAGAATTAGGCGTAATAATATTTTCTATTTTTTCCGCCTCCTCACCGACAAAATTCCAGTGATCACCTAAATTAAAAAATTGAGCCGCTAATATAAATCTATTTTGCAATAATTCTTTATTCGGCAAAGGACGATTTTGTAAATAAGCGCGAAGCTCATCTTTAGTTGTGCAAAGGATTAATTCCGGACTTAAAGCGGTAAATTCAGCAATTTGTTCGGCAATCTTAGTCATAAATATTTCCTGATCATGGAAAACCGGCTCAGCATATACACGTGCCTCCTCCAAAACTGCCAGATATTTGTCTAATTGCTCTGGGTCGAGATAATCAACAATATATTTAATATAAATATGAGAAAGATAATAAACAGTAATCTGCTCCCAAAAATTATCGTAAATAGCTAAATCAATCTTTTTAGCAGCATATTTTTTCATAAATCCTAAAGCATCATCGGCATCAGATTTAAGAGCATTCGCTAAAAATATCGGTTTGTTTTTATCTTTCTTTATCTCTCCTATTAAATATCCACAAAAAATATCACGATCAGCCCGGCTAACCCAGCAATCACTGGATAATTGTCGATGGATATAAACAACCCGAGGATAAGCCGGCTTTCCGCTTAAAGATGGTCTAATTGACCACATTTCTCCAAATTGAGAACAGGAGTGAAAGCTCCACTTACCAGACCAGACTTTCAGCCAATCACGCCTATTTTTCAACTCTTGAATATCCATATGATTATATTTGCCCTCTTAATTTCTTAATCCTTTCTGTAATAGGAGGATGAGTCATCATCATCTTCGCAAACCAAGATATTTTTTCATTCTCTTCTTTACCTTTAAACGGAGAAACAATATACATATGCGCCGTTGCTCGATTCGCTGCCTCCAAGGGCTCGCGGTCACCACTTATTTTTTCTAAGGCTCGCGCTAGGCCTTCCGGATAACGAGTTAAAAGAGCAGCATCCGCATCGGCGGCAAATTCTCTTTTCCGCGAAACAGCCAGTCGCAGAAGCTGAGCGAAAAGTGGCGCTAAGATAGAAAAAACAATAGCTAAAATAAACATTATTGTTCCCAGCTGATTATTATCATTATTATTATGTTTGCGACCACCAAAAAATGACCAACGACGAAACCAATCAGCCAACAAAACAACAATACCAACCAGCACAGTTGCAATCGTCGAAATTAAAATATCGCGATTACCAATATGTGATAATTCATGAGCAATTACGCCTTCTAACTCCACTTTTTCTAATTTTCCTAAAATACCAGAGGTAACAGCGATGGCGGCGTGATGAGGGTCTCGACCAGTGGCAAAAGCGTTAGGGGCACTGTCTTCAATAATATAAATTTTTGGCAGAGGCAGACCGGCAGCAATACAAAGATTTTCTACTAAACGATAAAGTTCGCGGTTATTATTTTTATCTATTTCTTTAGCCTGCGACATTGCCAAAACGATCTTATCGCTAAACCAATAACTAATAAAACTCATCGAGATACTTATAAAAACCGCTATATAAACAATAGCGACATCATCCATCGCTAAAGAAAAAATATAACCGACCAACATTATAAAGATGAAAAACCCGGTCATTAAAAACCAGGTTTTTCTTTTATTGACGGCACTATATGAATATAAATTTGTCATACTTAATCCCTTATTTATTCTCTTGGGTCATTTTTTTGGCAAAACCGTCAAAAGCTCTTAATACTTCAACCGGGGTCAAGAAAACAACGGTATTAGACTGATCGGAAGAAATATCATTTATCGCTTGTAAGGTGCGCAAGTGCAAGGCTCCTGGAGTTTCGGCTAAAACTTTAGCGGCCTGAGAAATATTAGCGGAAGCTGCTAATTCACCTTCAGAATTAATAATTACGGCCCGCTTCTCTCTTTCTGCTTCTGCTTGTTTAGCGATTGTTCTTTCCATTGATTCCGGTAAAGATACATCTTTTAATTCAACATTATTAACGTGAATGCCCCAGTCTCCGGTTTCTTTTTCGACTATTTCCCGGATACGATCAGCAATTTTATCGCGCTGAGCAAGTAATTCATCTAAGGTAACTTCGCCAACGATGTTGCGCATAGTAGTTTGTGCGTATTGGGAGATGGCGTATTGATAGTTTTCAACTTCAATGATAACTTTTTCTGCCGCCACAACTTTATAATAAATCACCGCGTTAACGGTTACAGAGACGTTATCGCGAGTAATTGCTCTTTGATCAGGCACGTCAACTGCTTTAATACGTACATCGACTTTGCGAAAAGATTGAAAAATAGGAATTAATATGCGCCAACCAGGTTGCATGACATAGGAATAACGGCCCATGGTAAAGACCACTCCCCGTTCATACTGATTAACTTGCTTTAAAAAAGCGAGGATTAAAATAATGACAGCGACAATAATGTAAATCCACATATATTTTTTATTAAATAATTTTAAAATTTAACGGCTACCACTTCTTTTTCCTCTTCAGCCGCCGCAAAGAAAGCATAATCTTTAAAACCAAGCATGCGCCCGAAAATATTAGTCGGAACACTCTGCAATTTAGTATTGAAATCGCGAGCATTGGTATTATAGAAACGACGAGAAGCCATAATCTTATCTTCCGTATCAGTTAAATCGCGCTGCAATTCTAAAAAGTTTTGATTCGCTTTTAAATCGGGATAGTTTTCCGCTAAAGCAAAAATGGATTTTAAGGTTGAAGATAAAGTATTTTCCGCTTTTACAACAGCCGCCGGATCATGACTGGCCTGAGCGCTAACTGCGTTATTACGAGCCGCCACTACCTGGCTAAAAGTTTCCTGCTCATGCGCGGCATAACCTTTGACCGTTTCTATCAAATTAGGAATTAAATCATGACGTCTCTTTAATTGGACATCTATATCGCTCCAAGCTTCATCCACTCTATTTTTAGAACTGATAAGACCATTGTACATAGCCACAAGAGCTAGGGCCAAAAGCACAATGACTCCGATAATAATCCAAGTAGTCATAAATATTGTAAGCGATCGAAAAATATCTTTTTCCATCGGCAAATTTAATGAATTAACCCTATAATTATAGCAGAAAAAAGGATTTTTGTCTAAAAGCTAAGCGAGCACAATTTGCACGTTTAAATCACTACTTTCTAATTTAAGCTTCTTTTCGGCTAAAACCTGATCAGCTCGACCAAGCTGTAGCGAAAGAGCTAAAGTTGCTTTTTTTAATTCCGCTCCCGCCTCAATAAGCCAAGCCGACACCCCATCATCAACTTCAATCCACACCGCAATTTTATCAGCTACAGTCAAGCCAGCTTCTTTGCGTAAAACATTAATCGTGCGAATCAATTCACGCTTGTTACCTTCAAGTTGTAATTCCGGCGTTATCACGGTATCTAAAACTAGACTCAACTTATCTTCTCCACCCTTCCACACAATCTGACTGACATTCAACTCAGCAGCAATAAGAAGTTGATAATCCATCGGCAATTCGCCGCCACCGGTAAATTCTGCCTGATGAAGCATTTGTCTAATCTTTATACCGGCTGTATCGCGAGCAGCTAAACCTTGCTCCACCGCTTGACGAGCCAGAGCCATCGCCGTTAATCCTGCTTCTTCGTCCTTATTTAAAACACCTAATTCCGGCCAAGTTTCCAAATGAACAGATTGACCGCGTTGTTTCAAGCAATTTCCTGATACTTCTTGCCACAAGCGTTCAGCTATAAAAGGCAAAAAAGGAGCAATCAATTTAGCCAATGTCAAAAGGACAAAACTAATCATTGCTAGCGCCGCCTGCTTATCATTTATATCATCACTCTTAAAGCGGTCGCGACTGCGCCGTAGATACCAGGTAGATAACTCATCAATAAACTCAGTAATCGGCCGCATCGCTTTTGGTAGATTATAATTTTCCATCGCTGCTGTTACTTCAGTAGATAAAAATTTTAATTTCGCCAAAATCCAAGCATCTAAAATATTATTAGATGATACTTCCCGATTATCATAATCCGGAGCATAGGTCGCATAAAAACGAAAGACATTCCATAAAGTCATAACATTCTTACGTAATGCCTCCTGCACGCCATTTTCACTAAAATTAAGATTCTCCGCCTGCATAACCGGCGAAGATAATAAATAAGCGCGCAAAGCATCAGCACCGTATTTTTCCATCACTAAAGAAGGATCGGGATAATTTTGTAGACGCTTAGACATCTTCTTGCCATCCTCAGCCAAAACAATGCCATTAACAATCACATTTTGAAAAGCATGGCCGGACATAATACCGCCGGCAATGACATGCAAATAATAGAACCAAGCACGAGTCTGATCAGCTCCCTCAGCAATAAATTGCGCCGGAAAATTATTTTCCAGTTTTTCTTTATTTTCAAAAGGGTAATGAAGTTGAGCGTAAGGCATTGATCCCGATTCAAACCAGCAATCAAGTACATCGCTTATACGTTTCATTTCACTACCGCATTCCGCACAAGGAAAAACCAAGTGATCAACTTTATCCTTATGAATATCAGTCACTTTTTCGCCGCTTAGCTCTTCTAATTCTTTAACAGACGACAAGACGCGGTAATGACCAGACGGACATTCCCAAATCGGAATTGCACTAGCCCAAAAACGTTGGCGAGAAATAGACCAATCGCGCGCGCCCTCCAGCCAATTGCCAAAACGGCCATTTTTTATATAATCGGGCGACCAATTTATTTTCTTGGCAGTCTCTAGTAATTTATCTTTTATTTTTGTAACACCAACGAACCAGGAAGAGGTAGCATAATTTATCAAAGGAGTATCACAGCGCCAACAATGCGGATAGCTGTGCTCGTATTTTTCTTTATGAAAAAGTAAATTATGTCCGGCTAGATATTTAATAATTTCCACATCGGTCGCCATATGATCTTCAAGTGGCTTGACGTGCAGGCCCAGGAAATCCTTAACCTCGTCTTTAAATACACCATCTAGACCGACGTGTTGAATAAAAGGCAAAGATTCTTGTTTGCCTAAATTCATGTCATCTTCACCAAAAGCGGGAGCAATATGAACTACGCCGACGCCATCGGTCGTGGTGACAAAATCAGCCGCGTAAATTTTCCAACCATTATTATGATTTCCTAAATTAAGATCAGTAGCATAATAATCAAAAAGGGGCTTATATGATTTACCCACCAAATCTTTACCCTTAAACTGGGCCACGATATCAACCGATTTTTCCTTAAAAATTTCTGATAAGCGTTCCTTCGCTACTATATATAATAAATTATCTGATTTCACTTTTACATATTCAATATCCTTGCCCACGGCCAAAGCAACATTACCAATCAATGTCCAAGGAGTTGTCGTCCAAGCGAGAACATAAGTGCCCGGCTCATCAAGCAGCTCAAATTTAGCAATTACCGAAAGATCCTTAATATCTTTATAACCTTCCGTTACTTCCGACTGCGACAAAGTCGTTTCGCAGCGCGGACAAATATGCATAGAACGATAATCTTTGTATATCAAGCCTTTATCCCACAATTTCTTAAAAACCCACCAAACCGATTCCATGAAATCAAGATCCATCGTCTTATAAGCATTGTTAAAATCTGCCCAGCGTCCGAGGCGACCAATTACCCGCTCCCACTCATCAGCATAAGTCATCACCTTAGAGCGGCAAAGAGCATTAAATTTATCAATACCTAAATCTTCTATTTCTTTTTTGCTCTTAGTGCCTAGCTCTTTTTCAACAATATTTTCAATCGGCAAACCATGACAGTCCCAGCCCCATTTACGAAAAACGCGATAACCACGCATTGTCTGATAGCGCGGCACAACATCCTTCATAATACTAGCGACAAGATGACCATAATGAGGGGTACCGGTGGCAAAGGGGGGGCCATCATAAAAAACATATTCTCCTTTTACTGCTTCCTTGGTTAAAGATTGATCAAAAATATGAGCATCTTGCCAAAACGTCAACACAGTTTCCTCTGCTTCCGGAAAACCAAGTTTATCTCCATCAATTCTAGGCT
>CAIZYV010000066.1 GCA_903937325.1 Candidatus Falkowiibacteriota bacterium
AGAAAGTTTGGCATTTTTACTTATTCAACAGAGTTGGCTGACAAAATTGATCATAGAATAGAGATCCAACATAATTCAAGCGAAGAAATTGAAATTAGGGCTAATACTATTTGGGCGATAGAATACATAAGACAAATAGTTGCCAGAAAAAATCCAAAAATAATGTCTAGCGAGATTAATGACCATTTATGGTTAGCGACTCAAGAAAAATTTCCCGATGATAAACCTTATCATCGCACCAGAACGACAGCTTATTAATTTTATGCAAAAAATATTAAATATTGTCGACGAAAGTGACGAAATCATCGGCGAAGACACCAGAGAGAATATTCATAAAAATGGTTTGCTTCATCGAGAAATACACGTCTATTTTATTACTAAAAATAAAGAAATAATATTTCAACATCGTGCTAAAGATAAAGATTCTTATCCTGATTTATTAGACGCAACTGTTGGCGGACACGTCGAAATAGGCGATAGTTATGAACAAACCGCTATTAAAGAAACCGAAGAAGAAACTGGCGTAAAACTTAAATTTAGCGATTTAATTCTTATCAATAAAGTAAAAAAATATTCTAAGGATAAGGCAACTAATAAAATTAATAATGTTTTTAATACCAGATACGTTTATATTTATAAAGGGGATGTTAAAGATTTAAAAATTGAAACCGGCAAAGCTTTAGGATTTGAAGTGTTATCATTAGATAAATTATTAAATTTAACTAATGAAGAAAAAACTAGATTTATTCCTTATATTTTGTATTTTGTCACAACAGAATTACCAAATTTTATTTAATATTTATGAAGTTAAGATACATAATATTGAAAGTTAAAGACATCCAAAGGGCTAAAATTTTTTATTCTCGCCTTTTAAACATGAAGCCGACAAAAGAAGAGCCTAACAGGATGGTAGTATTTGATCGGCAAAACATAAAAATTGGATTATATAACCCTTTGGCTGACGGTGATTCTTTATCTGATGATGATTTTGGTGATAATTGTTTACCAGCTTTTGGGGTGGAAGATATAACACCTGAACTAAAACGCGTATCCGCTTTTGCCGAAATTATATGTCAAAAAAAGGTGGATTATCATGAGTGGTTTTTATTTAAAGATTCTGAAGATAATGTTTTAGAGATACATAAAATATAAATAAACATGGGCCAAGTAAGTAAATAAAAAAGCACCAAAAGGTGCTTTTTATTTTATCCAAACAAAAATGTATATTTTAATAAGCAAGTAATAGGGGTATCTCTAAAGCATCGTCATTTTGAGACAGTCCGGAAGGATTGTCTTTTTTAAGTATCAAAGCCGCTCTATTACTATATGCCTCTTTATCGACAGAAAAAGTCAAAGTCGCTTCAAAGGGCACAAAATCATCAGTCATCCAATCACTTTTAGCCTGGGCGATTCCCTCGGCGATTATTCTGCCATCCCAATCGACTAAAAAAACAGGAAAACTGGCCTCAAAAAACCAAGAACCACGCGCTTGTCCTTTAATAACAAGGGGGCTTACAACCTCCTCATTTAGCCGCGGTGATGTTAAATTTATCAAACTATCTTTCAATAATTCATTACCAATATCTTCCGCAAAAATTTTATCGCCATAACGACACTGACGAGGATAAGATTCCATCACTGGTTGGCCCATGGCGACACACTCAGTAAAATTACTAGCACTAGCCGACCAGATCACCTGACTTATTCCCGGTATTCGCAGCAAATTAACCTCCACCTGCGGTTTACAGCTACACATCGTAATAGAAACACCTGCCCAAGCATCAATCGGCGGGATATAAACTATCCCGGCGTTTTCAGTGATATCAAGCTGGTTTAAAGCGGTTTTACACATTCCCGTGGTAGCAGCCGATATTACTGTTTTAATTATCTCTATTTTTTTCTGATTAATTGACGATAGGCCAGTGGAAACCGGAATACTGATAGTTTGTTGATAACCGGTGCTATCCATGTCCGCGCCATTGCAATACTTAGCCAGATCCTCCTTAGAAATAAGATAAGTAATTTCAGAATTGTTCGACACTGGGATACTTGAAGTCGCGATCGGTTCCTGATTAGACGGCACAGACTGATACGAATAAGTTAACAATAAATAGACTCCGTAACCGACGGCAAGCAAAACAACGGCAAACACTAAAAGTTGTATTTTTTTATTCATATTTTAGAAAACCTAAGAGTTTATAACTA
>CAIZYV010000067.1 GCA_903937325.1 Candidatus Falkowiibacteriota bacterium
CACCACATTAAAAATACCGGTAAGTGGAAGGCCGGTTGCCGGGTGTTTTTCCGAAGCTTTTTTGAGTCTAAAAGAACCTAATCTTTTATTCTTTATGACGTTTAGACCCTTTGATTCTTTCTTTTTTCTTTTTGAAAAATTGAAAGGTCAAAGGGCCTTTTTTTATTTTTTCTAACTTGCTAAAAGGCGGGAAATACGTTAAAATAAAAAAGTGAAAAAGCCTTTAAAAATGGGTGTTTTTATAATTAAATTCTGAAAATATGTCAATAATAAGCATTGCGGCCGCTAAGACTCAAATCAGCGGTTCTTGTACAATAACCGGCTTTGTCCGCAATTTGCGTTTGATGAAAGGCCTGGCCTTTATCGAACTGCATGATCTTAGCGCCAATATCCAACTGGTCGTGGAAGAGGGCAGCGGTGCTGCTTATCAAGCCGCCGCGAGTCTTACCCTGGAAAGCGTTATTAGTGTTACGGGTGAATTAAAAGAAAAGCCGGCAAAGAAGAATGATCCTAATCCGGTGAAAGATTTTGAATTATTAGTTTCCGATTTAAACATTCTTAGTTTAGCGGAGGCAAATTTACCGATTCCAGTTTTAGATAAAGCGGACAATGAAGCGAATTTAGATAATCGTTTTGATTGGCGCTGGCTGGATTTACGCCGCCCGGAACATCGTCGTATTTTTCAAATTTGGACTAAACTCGAAGAAGGTTTCCGCGCCCAGCTTTTACAGGAGAATTTTATGCAGATTTATACACCTTGTCTGATGAACACCGCTAGTGAAAGCGGCGCCGAAGTTTTTACGGTGAAGTATTTTGATCGCCAGGCTTATTTATCTCAATCGCCACAATTTTATAAGCAGATGGCAATTGCTTCCGGTTTTGAAAAAGTATTTATGACCGGACCGGTTTTTCGAGCAGAGGCTTCTTATACCAGCCGGCATGTGACTGAATTTACCGGTTGGGATTTTGAATTTGCCAATATTGATTCGCATCTTGATATCATGGCTTTAGAGGAGCGTGTTTTGAAAAGTGCGTTTGCTAAAGTGCAAGAAGCTGGTTTCGATATTGAAGTGCCGAGTCTGCCTTTCCCGAAATTAAGTTTGGCGGCTGTTAAGGAAAAATTGAAAGCTATCGGCATTAAAAGCGAAAAAGATCATGATTTGTCACCGGAAGAAGAGCGCGAGATTTGCCGACTGATTAAAGATGAACAGGGGCATGATTTTATTTTTGTTACCGATTATCCAATTGCTGCCCGGCCTTTTTATCATATGCGCCACGAGGATAACCCTGGGCTGACTAAGAGTTTTGATCTTTTGTATCGCGGTTTGGAAGTGACAACCGGTGCCCAGCGTGAACATCGCCTCGATGTTTTAAAAAAACAAGCTTTAGAAAAAGAAATGAATCTTGAAGAACTGGCTGATTATCTTAATTTCTTCCGTTACGGCTGCCCGCCTCATGGCGGCGTCGGTATCGGTCCGGCACGTTTGGTTATGAAAATAGTGGGGGCGGAAAATGTCAAAGAAGTTTGTTTCCTGCCACGCGATGTTAAGCGTTTGCGTCCTTAAGCGATAATTAAGAATAAACAGCTTATTAAAATATATGTATACTTTGATTAAACAACTTTTTCGCCAGACCGATGATTTTTTGCAGAAAGAAGTATTAATTGCCGCCTGGGTTAGAACAGTTCGCTCTTCCGGCGATGTTGCTTTTATTGAATTAAACGACGGCAGTTTTTTTAAAGGCCTTCAAGTTGTTATTAATAATAAATTAGATAATTTTGCTGTTTTGGAAAAATTACATATTGGTTCTTCTTTAGAAGTGCGGGGAATTTTGATTCCTTCTCCGGCGGCTGGACAGGCAGTAGAATTACAGGCTTTAGCTGTTAATATTATTAATGAGGCAGAGGAAGATTATCCTTTACAGAAAAAAAGACATAGCTTTGAATTTTTAAGAGAGATTGCGCATCTTCGTCCGCGTAGTAATACTTTTGCGGCTGTTTTCCGCTTACGCTCGGTGCTTAGTTTTGCCATTCATCAATTTTTTCAAATTGAAGGCTTTGCTTATGTGCATACACCGATTATTTCTACTAGCGATGCCGAAGGTGCCGGTGAGATGTTCCAAGTGACAACTTTGGATATGCGGAAAATTCCGCAGACCGCAGATAAACAAGTTGATTTTAGTAAAGACTTTTTTAGTCAGAAAGCAGGACTGACTGTGAGCGGACAATTAAACGCTGAAGCTTTAATCATGGGCTTAAATAAGGTATACACTTTCGGTCCGACTTTTCGAGCGGAAAATTCTAATACTACCCGCCACGCTTCAGAATTTTGGATGATGGAGCCGGAAATGGCCTTTGCTGATTTAAAAGATGATATGGATTTGTCGGAAAAGATGATTAAATATCTTATTAATTATATTTTACGTGAATTGCCAGAAGAAATGGAATTCTTTAATGAATTTATTGATAAGGGCTTAATTGAAAGATTGCAAGCAGTCGCCGCGGCCGATTTTGGTCGAGTGACTTATACGGAAGCGATTGATTTACTTTTAAAGAGCGGGGAAAAATTTAATTATCCAGTATCTTGGGGTATTGATCTTCAAACTGAACACGAACGTTATTTGGCGGAAAAGATTTTTAACAAACCGATGTTCCTCACTGATTATCCAAAAGAAATTAAAGCTTTCTATATGCGCCAGAATGATGATGGCAAGACTGTTGCGGCGATGGATTTGCTCGTTCCTGGTATTGGTGAAATTATCGGTGGCAGCCAAAGAGAAGAACGTTATGAGATATTAGAAAAACGCATTGCTGAGATGGGTATGAACCCAGAAGATTATCGTTGGTATCTCGATTTGCGTCGCTACGGTTCCGTTAAACATGCCGGCTTTGGTCTCGGTTTTGAAAGAATAATTATGTATTTGTCCGGCATGGCCAATATTCGTGATGTTATTCCTTTCCCACGCACGCCTAAGAATGCTAAATTTTAATTAATTTAAAATATATGAATAGCCACAACGCCAAGTATGCTTTCTATTATCTTCTTTCTCTCGCGGCTCTTATTTTTACCGCTCTTTCGGTGGGAATGATTATTTTTGGCATCATTGATAAGACTGTTATCGATGCTTTAAATTACGGCAGTTATAATAGCGTTGATGGGCAATTAAAATTTGCTATTTCCGCCCTCTTTATTGCCGGACCGACTTATTATCTTCTTTCGCGCCTCTTAAATCTTGGCTTGCATAAGAAAGAATTAGATCTTGATTCACCTTTGCGTCGTTGGCTGACTTATTTTATTATTTTAGTGGCTGCCGTTATTATTCTTGGTGTTTTTATTGGCGTCATTAATAATTTCCTCTCCGGAGAATTAAGTGTTCGCTTTATTTTGAAAGCCTCAGCGATGTTGGTAATAGCGGCCTCCGTTTTTTCTTTTTATTTCTATGATATTAAACGTAAGGCTGTTAAAGATAAAGATTTAGTAATGATTATCTTCAGTCTGGTTTCTGCCACCATTGTTTTGGCAGTGTTTGTCGCCGCCTGGTTTTTTGTCGAGTCTCCTAAACTCGCCCGAGCTAAGCGCTTGGATGCAATCGTTGTCAATAATATTTATCAGTTGGAAAATGCGGTGAACAGTTATTATGCTGAATACAAACGTTTACCTATTAATTTAGAAGAGATAAAAAATAGTAGTAATATTTATCTTGATGAAAAGAGTTTGGTTGATCCGGAAACAAAACAGGTGATTGAATATAAAACCGGAGAAGGGAATAAGTTTTCTTTCTGTACAGTTTTTCGCGCGCCTAGTGATGAAAATCAAAATTCCGGCGCCTATGGTCCAGGTAATAAAGAACATATGGCTGGTTATGCTTGTTTGAACGGACAACTATGGAGTAATGCGGAAGCGGTTAAACTCGCGCAATAAATTATGATTGATTTCCGTACCGACAAATTCCAAGGCCCTTTGGGTTTATTGCTGCAGCTGATTGAAAGTGAGCAGATGGATATAACTGAAATCGCTTTGGCGACTATCGCTGACCAATATGTCAGCTATGTTGAAACTGCGGAAAATATTGATCCGGAAGAGATTGCTGATTTTTTAGTAATTGCCGCCCGTTTGCTTTATATTAAATCTAAAGCCTTGCTGCCTTATCTGCAAACAGAAGTAGAAGAAGATGATCTTGGTGATTTAGAGAGGCAACTGAGGATGTATAAAGAATTTATTGAAGCTAGCCTGAAAGTCGCTGATTTAATCGGTCGTGGACAAATGATGTTTGCCCCCTCTTTTAATAAGTCAGGCCGCCGCGGAGAACAGCCAGATATAATTTTTTCCCCTCCTTTAAAATTGCAGGCTACTGATTTAGAAACGACCTGGAGACAATTATTAGCGCGCTTAAAAAAAATAGAAAAGCCATTACCAGAAGAACGTTTAGAAATTAAAATTAGCATTGATGAACGCATCAGCCATATTCGTGCTCTTTTGGCCGATCAATTATCTTTAAGTTTCCAGCGTTTCTTGGAAAAAGCGCAATCACGCGTGGAAGTAATTGTTAATATTTTGGCGGTTTTAGAACTCGCTAAACAGCGTGAATTAATTTTTGAACAGGAAGAATTATTTAGTGAAATCAGAGTGTTAAAAATATAATCAATATGTCTAAGTTATCTTCCCAACTGGAAGCTTTGCTGCTCGTGGCCAATAAGGCGGCGAGTCTTAAAGAATTAAGTACTGCTTTATCTGCCAAGCCGGCAGAAATAGAGACAGCTTTAGCTGATTTAAGTGCTGAATATGAGCGTGACGATCGCGGTTGGCGCTTGGCAAGCGCAAATTCTCATTATCAGCTTGTGAGCGCTGGTGTTCACGCTGATTTGATTAAAGATTTTTTAAAGAGCGAAACAAATGGCGAACTGTCTCAACCAAGTTTAGAGGCATTAACTATTATTGCCTATCGCGGTCCGGTCAGTAAATTAGAATTGGAACGCATTCGCGGGGTTAATTGCAGTTTAATTATTCGTAACCTGCTTTTACGTGGTTTGATTGAAGAAGTTTTTGATAAACGAAAAAATGAAAATTATTATCAGGTGACTTTAGACTTTGTCCGTTTTTTAGGTTTAAATAATATTAAAGAACTACCCGCTTACGAAGATCTGCATCAGACAGAAGCCTTGGACAAGTTGTTGTCGGCGGAGGAAAAAGCATGCTAAATATTATTGCTAATTTTATTGCCATAATTTTGTCTTTCTGGATGCCGCCATTAGATGCTGTTTATGCCAGTGGGCCTTGGCGAGGAGCGGAGGCTTGTCTGGGAGCAAATCATCTACCGGCGAATGCCGAGAGACTAGCAGTGTCTAAACCGGCACCGGATGTAGCCGCCAAGAGCGCCGCAGTGCTCAGTGATGATGGTCATTTGTGGCTCAATATCAAGGAAGATAAGCGTCGTCAGCCGATTGCTAGTATCACAAAGTTGATGACGGCCCTGGTTTTTCTTGATCACAATCCTGGTTGGGAAAAAAGTTACACGATAAAAAGGGAAGATTTGGTCGATGGTGGTAAAGTTAATTTATTTTTAGGCGAAACAATATTAGTTAAAGATCTTTTTAATGCTACTTTAGTCGCTTCTGATAATGGTGCCACCTTAGCTTTAGCTCGTTCTACTAATTTAAGTGATTCAGAATTTGTAGCGGCAATGAACGATAAGGCGCACTCATTAGGTTTGATGCAAACGGAATTTTCTGATCCAATTGGTTTAAATAACGATAATCTTTCTAACGTTAAAGACGTCGCTCGCTTAGGCCAAATTGCTTTCGATCGGGCCGATATTGCCGCGGCTGTCGCCCTTTCAGATTATAGTTTTACAACTGCTCAAGGACAGTTAAAAAATTTAGAATCGACTGATTGGCTTTTGGCTGGTAATGTGGGTGAAATTGAAGCTCTTGGTGGTAAGACTGGATATACTGAACAGGCTGGTTATTGTTTTGTCGGTCGCTTTCGAGATAGCCAAGGTCGCAGTGTTATCGTTGCTGTTTTAGATGCCGGAACTAAAAATGATCGTTTCCGCCAAGCGCGCTTATTGGCCACTTGGTCATTCACTTATTGCCAGTGGTAAATTTATGCCTGTAATTAATCGTTTATATTTACGTTTTTATACTTTTTTTTCCGGACGTTATCCGCGCTTGTTTTTTTTCTGCAACCAGCGCAAAGCGGTGATTAAATTTTTTGTGGCTGGTGCTTTCGCTGGCGCAACCGATTTACTAGCTTTATTCATATTCCACGGTCTTTTACATTGGCAAATTGTTTTAGCCACTTCCTCCGCTTTTCTTTTGTCTTTTATGGTTAGTTTCAGCTTGCAAAAGCTCTGGACTTTCCGTAATTATAGCCAGAAAAGATTACCGCGCCAATTAATCTTGTATTTTAGCATTGCTTTTTTGAGCATGAATTTGAATGGTTTTGGTATGCATCAACTGGTTAATAATATTGGCGTCTGGTACCTACTCTCACAGCTTATTGTTAATCTTTTCTTAGGTGTAATTAATTTCTTTTCTTATAAATTTATTGTTTTTTGTAAACACCGCGATGAAGCTTAAAATATCTACATCACAATTAGGCGGTCTTAGTCCGGAGCAGTGGCTGCGCCGGGCTGCTTATGTGCGGCTAGTTGATCGCGAGAGTGGACAGGAAAGTTTCGCCCGTCGTTTAAGCCGTGATTTTTATCCTCGCTTTCATCTTTACGTTCAGGTTCTGCCAGCCGAGCAGGCTTTTTTCTTTAATCTCCATCTCGATCAAAAAAAAGCCAGTTATGCCGGTCAGACGCGTCATAGCGCTGATTATGATGGTGAATTAGTAGCAGCGGAAGCTGATCGTTTACGCGCTATTTTAGGCCCGCTAGCCGATATGCCGACACAGATGAAGAAAGGGAGTGAAAAACCCCTTCAGGCGCCTGCCAGGGCCTTTAATGGCGATGTTTTGCGGCAGCTTAGCCCATCGTCCTTGCCTATTTATGCCGATAAGCCTAAGCTTTCTTGGTGGCAGAAATTATTTTCTTAAACTATGTCTCCCGCTGAAGATATTAAAACTAAATTGGATATTGTCGAAGTTATCCGGGAATATATCCAAGTCAAAGCCGCTGGGGCTAATTTTCAGGCGCTTTGTCCCTTTCATCGGGAGAAATCACCATCTTTTGTTATTTCTCCAGATAAGCAGATTTGGCATTGCTTCGGTTGTGGCAAGGGAGGGGATGTCTTGTCTTTTGTGCAAGAGATGGAAGGTTTGAGTTTTCCTGATACTTTGCGTCTCTTAGCACCGAAAGCGGGAGTAATATTGAGTCAAGAAAATAAACAAGAATATTCTAAACGTGGGCGCTTGCTTGATTGTTTGCAGAAAGCGGGCGATCAATATACTCGTTGGCTAGAAAGCGATGCCGCCGGGAAGCGCATGAAAGATTATCTTTTAAAAAGGGGTTTAAGTGAAGAAACGATTAAAGATTGGCAGATAGGTTACGGCTTAGAAGCTTGGACGGCCATGTTTGAATATTTGCGTGCTCAGAAATTTAGTGAGGCAGAAATATTTGCCGCTGGTTTGGCTGGGCGAAGCGAAAGGGGAAGTGCTTATGATCGTTTTCGTGATCGAATAGTTTTTCCTATTAAAGATGTGAGTGGTAGTTTAATTGCTTTTACCGCCCGGGTTAACCCAGAAAAAGCGGACAGCGTCGCTGGAGGTAAATATATCAATAGTCCTCAGACGGAGATTTATGATAAGAGCCGAGTTCTTTTTGCTCTCGACAAAGCGAAGAAAGCGATTAAAGAGCGCGGTTTTGCGATTGTTGTTGAAGGACAGATGGACGCGATTGCTTGCCATCAAAATGGTTTTAGTAATACAGTTGCTTCTTCCGGTACCGCTTTAACGGCGGAACAATTGCTCTTGATTAAACGCTTTACGAATAATATTGCTTTATCTTTTGATATGGACAGCGCTGGTCAACTCGCTGCTGATCGTGGCATTCGGGAAGCAATGGCCCTAGATATTAATATTAAAATTATTACTTTACCCGGACAGTATAAAGATCCGGATGAATGTTTGCGGGCTAACCCGGAAGATTTCAAACAAGCGGTGATTAATTCTCGACCGATGATGGAATACTATGCCGAGAAAATTAAGGTTGGCAAAGATTTACGTAAATTAGCCGATAAGAAGGAAGTCGCTCGTTTGATGCTGAATATGATTGTTAAATTGGCAAATAAAATTGATCAAGATTATTGGTTTCAACGTTTGAGTGAAAGTGTGGAAATATCCGAGCAGATTTTGAGGGAAAGTGTTCCTGAGACAAAGACCTTAAAAAGCCCATCGGCTGTTAGGGATAAACAAATCCAAGCTGGGCCATCATTTCCTAGCGCGAGCCGAGAAGAGCGCTTATCGGAAATACTGCTTGCTCTTTTGTTAAAAACACCAGATTTTATCATGTATACCGCCGCCAATTTAGATCCAGAAGATATTAGCGGTGAAGGCGCGCAGTCGTTTTACAAGAATTTGATTATCTATTATAATAAGTTTGCGAGCCTAGAATACAATTCTTTTCGCTTATATTTGCAAGAACAAGCCGATGAAAGTGCTGATATTTGCGATCGTCTTGCTCTTTTGGGAGAAAGGGATTATTACAGTTATGATGCCAATCAGTTAAAGACCGAATTGGCAAAAATATTACTGGAATTGAAAAAATTTAGTCTTAAGCGGCGTATTAAGAGTTTACAGGATAAGATTGGCAGCGCAGAAGCTGGCGGTGAAGAGGAAGGTATGGAGCTCTTAATGACAGAAATTAAAAATTTGACCGAGCAGCTTAATTCGCTGCA
>CAIZYV010000068.1 GCA_903937325.1 Candidatus Falkowiibacteriota bacterium
TGATTAGGCATTGCCACTTTTTTTTGTTATAATATAAAAGCTTTTACAAACTAATTTTTATAAATATATGTTTACTTTACAGGCTTTGCCTTTCGCTCTTAATGCCTTGGAACCACATATGTCAGCGCGTACCTTAGAATTTCATTACGGAAAACATCATCAGACTTATATTGATAATCTTAATAAGTTAGTAGTGGACACAGATCTTGCCGCCTTATCTTTAGAAGAGATTATTAGCGCCAGCGCTGGTCAGTCTGATAAAATTGCTATTTTTAATAATGCCGCTCAGGCTTATAATCATGATTTCTTTTGGGCTAGCTTGCGGCCGTCTAATCCTGGCATGCCTGTTCCCGCGGCTTTAATGAATTTAATAGAACGTGATTTTCAATCCTTAGAAAATTTGGTAACGGAATTTAAAGCGGCTGCTTTGGCGCAGTTTGGCAGTGGCTGGGCTTGGTTAGTCTTAGAGGACGGTAAATTGAAGATTATGAAAACGGCGAATGCCGACACCGCTTTTTTACATGGCGCCACACCGCTGCTTGCTCTTGATGTCTGGGAACATTCTTATTATTTAGATTACCAGAATCGCCGCGGTGATTTTGCGTCCGCTGTTTTAAGCAATCTTTTAAATTGGGATTTTGCTGCTAAAAACGCTGGCCTTTAAATTATGAAGAAAAATCCTTATTCTCGCTTGCAACCCAAAACGCGCTTACCCTACACGGTTGTTTATCTTATTCGCCATGCTAATCCCGATTATCGCTTAGAGAAAAAATTAGGTGATCGCTTAATGCCTCTTTCGGTGGAAGGGCGAAAACAGGCAGGATTTTTAAGTAAGCGTTTGCAAAAACTAAAGATCGAAGTAATTTACGCCAGCTCTTTGGCGCGTGCTCAGGAAAGCGCAGCTATTTTTGCTAATTCTCAGAAGCATCTTTCTTTGATTGCTGATAAGCGTTTGGACGAAATAGATTGGCGGGATTGGCATCGCGTCAAATATTTCCGCACCTCTGAAGAAAGACGTCAGCAATATCTGCCGGGTTACGCCGTTTTAGATAAGCAACTAGATAAAAAACAAGCGCAGACCCGCCGTTTTTTAGCAGATATTTTTGTTCAACATAAAGGCCAACACGTCGCTCTGTTTTGCCACGGCAATATTATTAAGACATTCTTAACCGGCATAATGAATGCTGACGTTTTGGGATTTTTGTCTTTGGAAATATATCAAGCTTCTGTTACTAAATTAGTGATTGATCGTGATGGCTATGTTAAGATTGGTTTTATCAACGATGTGAGTCATTTACCCAATCCTCCTTTGGAAGATATCTTTATTACTTTAGTGGATTAAATTTATGTCTTGTCGGCGTCTTTATACTGGTTTATTTTTATTGTCGACCGGATTAATCCTCCTGGCCTGGCCTTTTTCGGCGGTACGCGCCGAGTCTTTAAGCGTACGCCTGTCTGGACGGATATTATTGCAAGTGCAGGCGAAGGGCGAGGCTTGGTATCTTAATCCACTTGATTTGCAAAGATATTATCTCGGCCGACCAACTGACGCTTTTGCTTTGATGCGTTCTTTAGGCCTAGGTGTCAGTGAAGATAATTATCGTTTTTTTTCTTCATCTGGAGCTTCTAATTTGTCCGGTCGAATTTTATTACGTGTTCAAGCTCAGGGGGAAGCTTATTATGTTAACCCTGTAAATAAACGCTTATATTATCTTGGTCGTCCCTCTGACGCTTTTGCTCTGATGCGTTCTTTGGGTCTAGGTATAAGTAATCAAGATTTAGAGCAGATTAGTGCCGCTCATAATTCTGTTCCCACCACCACCTTACTTGTTGGTGGCACTCGTCATTATGTCTGGTCTTATCAGGCTAAAGATTATAATTTAGATTTTGTCTTAAGTCCTTCTTTATATCAATCTTATAGTCGTGATCCCAAAGTCTACACTTATTATGAGGGCCAGGAACCAACTGACTTGCGCGAGTCTTTCTATGGATTATTTTTAAAACCGCGAGCCGATGATACTCAGACCGGTAGTCTTTTAGCTTCTTTGCGCCAACAGGCGGCAGTGCTTGGTCTTAGTACTGACGAGGGCGCGGCTTTTATTATGGCTTTTGTCCAGTCTTTGCCTTATGACCAGGCGAAAGTTGATTCTGGCTCTAGTGTTCCTTATTATCCTTTTGAAACTCTTTATTTACAAAAAGGAATTTGCGCTGATAAAACTTTTTTAGCCGTTTTATGGTTGCGTAGCCTCGGTTATGGGGCGGCTATTTTAGATTTTCCGGAGAGTAATCATTCCGCCGCCGGCGTTGCTTGTCCACTAGCCGATTCACTCGCCGGTTCGGGGTATTGTTATATTGAAACTACTAATCATTTTCCGCTCGGTGTTGTTCCGCCACTTTTAAAAGAAGGGCAGGCGATTGAGGACGAAAGTAATTCTGTTGATCTTTTTGATTACACTCGTCTTGGATATTTAGAAATAAAACAGGCTAGCCAAGGAAAATTGTATCAGGGTGTGGCGGCGACGAAATTAGCGGCGGCTGTCTGGCAAGCCGAACAAAAGGCTCTTAAGATTTCCAAAGCCAGTTTAAATGTTAGTCAGGCTTCCATCGATGCAGCTTACCAACTACTTAAAAAACAAGAGAGTGAAATGCTTGCTTATAAAGATAGTGGCAACATTGCTGAATATAATCGTTTAGTGCCGGCTTATAATAGTGCCGTAGCGGCCTATCAGGTGCAGGCGGAAGCCTATCAAATGGCCGTAACAGCTTATAATGAGGATGTGCAAACTTTTAATTTGCATTACCGCCAATTTTATCAGTAGCGATATTTATAAGCTTATTTAAGCGAATTTTTGCTTGATTAAGAATAGGGAATTACTCTATTAATAATTTTACCCTTAAACTTTTGTTTGCTTGACAGCTTGTTTTTTTTGGGCTATTATAAGGGTAATTCAAAGATTTAAGCTTTAAGAATTTTCGGATTCTTGATTTTTTTGTTTTTATAAAAATTATTTTTCGTTGTCCTTGAGCTTTTTTATTTTGAATATTTTAATTAATAATACGTCACGTCGGCATAATTTTTCTTGGTTTATATCAAAACAAAAGATATAGATTAGTCGGCGGAAGTCTCGTTTCTATAAACGAGAGACAAAGAAAATCTATGGTAAAGTTACCGAGTTTAGAAGAGATGTTAAAAGCGGGTATGCATTTTGGACACCGCACTCATCGCTGGCATCCGAAAATGAAGCCTTATATATTTGCCGCTAAAAATGGCATCTATGTTATTGATTTAGAAAAAAGTCGGGAAATGTTAGAGACTGCTTTAAACTTCATGTCTCAATTGGTTAAAGAAGGTAAATTAATATTATTTGTCGGTACTAAGAGCCAGGTCAAAGCGCCAATGAAAAAAATGGCGGAAATGACCGGCCAACCTTATATCGTCGGTAAATGGCTCGGCGGCTATCTAACTAACTTCGCCGTCGTGAAAAAGTCTGTTAAAAAATATCAGGATCTAATGGAAAAACGCGATACTGGTAAATTAGAAAAATATACCAAGAAAGAACGCCTCGATTTTGATCGGGAGATAAAACGCTTAGCTGAGCGCGTTGGCGGTTTAACAGCTTTAAATAAGATGCCCGATGCAGTTTTTGTCTGGGATATTAAAGAAGAAGAAACAGCCGTGGCTGAAGCGCGTAAGAAAAATATTCCGGTTATTGCCATCTGTGACACTAACGTTAATCCGGAATTGGCAAATTATCCGATTCCAGCCAATGATGACGCCACTAAGACTGTAAAATTGATTTTGGAAGTTATTCAGTCGGCGATTATTGATGCGAAAAAAGATTTAAAAAATTAAATTGCCGTTAAGCGAGGAGGGACATATCGTCTCGCGGCATAATATTAATATGGAATTAATTAAGCAATTAAGAGAGATGACCGGCGCCGGCATGGTTGATTGTAAGAAGGCTCTTGATGAGGCTAATAACGATCTACAAAAGGCAGTCGAGATATTGCGCAAGAAGGGCATCGCAAAAGCGGCTAAGCGCACTGACCGTGAAACAAACGAGGGCGTGGTTAAGGTGGCGGTTAATGCCGCTGGTGATGAAGCTTATATTTTTGAGCTGACTTCGGAAACTGATTTCGTTTCTCGTAATGAAAAATTTCAGAACTTTGCCAATGAGGTAATGTCTTTAGTTTTATCTGCCAATCCCGAAAATCTTGAAGCTTTATTGTCTTTGCCAATGTCACAGGGTGATGTTCGGGAAAATTTGGCAACTTTAAGCGGAACGATTGGTGAGAAAATGGAATTGCGCCGTTTTGCTCGTTTGCAAGGTTCTAGTTTGGCTGCTTATTCTCATTTAGGCGGTAAATTGGGCGTTTTAGTTGCGCTTGATCAACCTGCTCAGACTGATTTAGCGATGGAAGTCGCAATGCAAGTAGCGGCTGCTAATCCTAAATATTTAGAATCTTCAGAAGTTGATGCTGAAGAATTATTGAAAGAAAAAGAAATTTATCGCGTCCAGCTTCTTAAAGAAGGTAAGCCGGAAGCGATGATTGAGAAGATTTTAGAAGGGAAGGTTAGTAAATTTTATGCAGAAGTGTGTTTGGTAGACCAAGAATTCATTAAGGATGATAAGAAAAAAGTTAAGGATATATTAGGAACTGCGAAAATATTAGGTTTTTTCCGTTTTAGTTTGTAAGGGTGATTAAATTTAGTCATGAGAATAAACGCTAGGGAGCCCTGCTGATATTTTGTTTGTTGGCGGGGTTTTCTCTTTTTTATGAAAATAGTGCAAATACAATTTTCCCCTTGGGATAAGACATACTCTTTTTCTTTAGCTGATCAGATTAAAGCCGATATCGGTGATTTTGTGATTGTTGATACTGAGCTAGGAGAAGAGCTGGGTAAAATTGTTTCTTTTATTTTTGAAGCTGCTAAAGATCAAGAATTAAAAGCAGTCTTACGTTTGGCTTCTCTTGAAGATGCTCGCTCCGTTTATGACGAAAAGCGGCGGCAGCAAGCGCTTAATATTTGCCAGGAAATGATTGAGCGCCATAATTTGCACATGAAATTAGTTGACGTCCGTTTTGCTTTTGCTGGCGGCCGTTTGACTTTTGCTTTTGTGGCTGATAATCGGATTGATTTCCGTGATCTAGTAAAAGATTTGAATGCCGCTTTTAATCTTAACATCCGCCTTTTACAGATTGGGTCGCGCGATGAAGCGAGATGCAGTGGTGATTGTGGGCCTTGCGGCCTGGGATTGTGTTGCCGTAGTTTCGTTCGTGATTTTGCTTCTATTACTTCTGAGATGGCGGAAGCGCAGCAAGTTGTTCATCGCGGCAGCGAACGTATTTCCGGTATGTGCGGCCGTTTGATGTGCTGTTTAAGTTTTGAATACGAAGGTTATAAACATCTTGCTTCTGTTTTGCCGCCGATTGGTACAAAGATTAAGGTAGAAGGGCGTAGCGGTACCGTAATAGGTCATCACTTACTTAAACAAACTGTGGATGTACGTTTTCCAGCTGAACAGAGCGGGGAGCGTGATTTGATTATCCAGATCGATCCTAAGAAGCAGCTTTCCGGTAATAGCGATGATTCTCGATCAGCTAAACCTGCTCGTTTTCGCCGGCGACGCTAATAAATTGACTCATCGCCCCTGTAATGGGGCTTTTTTTGTAAAAAATATGCTATAATTAAAATAAGCGTTTATTTATTTTAATTATTTAAAACTATGTCTTTAAATGTTGCTATTAATGGTTTTGGTCGCATTGGCCGAGCCGCTTTTAAGATTATTTTGGATCAACATCCGGAGTTAAAGGTAGTAGCGATAAATGATTTAACCGATAATGTCACCTTAGCTCATCTTTTGCAGAGTGATTCTTGTTATGGGCGTTATGGCCACAAAGTCGGCAGTAATAATAAGGGATTAATTGTCGATAATAAGACTTACGCTGTTTTTGCTGAAAAAGATCCGTCTTTATTACCTTGGCGTCGTTTGCAAGTTGATGTTGTTTTAGAATGTACTGGTCGTTTTTGCGATAAAGATGGTGCCGGCCTACATTTACAGGCAGGAGCAAAAAAAGTTGTTATTTCTGCTCCGGCAAAAAAGGGAGGTGTTAAGACTATCGTTTTAGGAGTTAATGATAAACAATTAAAAGCGAGTGATCATATTATCTCTAATGCCTCTTGTACCACAAATTGTCTGGCTCCGGTCATGGCAGTTTTGAAAGAGAAGTTTGGTATTAAAAAAGCTCTGATGTCGACAGTTCATTCTTATACGGCTGATCAGAATTTAGTTGACGGTCCTCACAAAGATCCACGTCGAGCCCGAGCGGCCGCTATTAATATTGTCCCAACCACTACCGGCGCCGCCATTGCTGTAGCGGAAACAATTCCTTCTTTACGCGGTAAATTTGATGGCCTGGCTTTGCGCATCCCGACACCAGTTGGTTCATTATGCGATATCGTTTGCGTTTTAGCTAAGAAGAGTAGTGCTGAAGCCGTTAATCGGGCTTTTGTTTCTGCGGCTAAGGGAAAATTAAAAGGAATTTTGTCCGCTTCTAATGAGGATCTTGTTTCTACTGATGTTATTGGTAACCCTTATAGCGCTATTGTTGATTTACAAAATACTAAAATTGTCGGCGGTGATTTATTGAAAGTTATCGCTTGGTATGATAATGAGTGGGCTTATTCGCAACGTTTAGTTGATTTAGCCGCCTCTTTAAAAAAGTTTATAAAATAGACAGAGCGCTTTTACTAGCGTTAAATGTCTTTATTTTTATGTCAGAAAATATCAATAATAAAAATTCGGATGAAGTCTCAACCCTGTCCAAGCCATCTCTTTTACCGGTTGGCGAATTATTTTTGTCTGCTTGGCGCCTTTACACGCGCAATTTCATCAATTTTATTGAAATGTATCTCCGTGGCTTGATTGGCCTATGGCCTCTTTTTGCGGTCGCAGCCCTGGCTGCTATTTTCTTAGTCTGGCTGCGTTTATATTCCTGGCCTTTTTATATTTTTCTCGCCGTACTTGCTTTGGCTGCTTTGGCTTGGTCGATTTATTATGCGACGCGCGCCAAGATTGGCTTGATTTTATTACTCAGAGACGAAGGGACTGGTGTTAAGCAAAATTTTCAAAAGAGTAAACAATATTTTTGGCCCTATATTTTTACTTCTTTCGTAATGGCAATTATAATTTTTCTGGCCACTTGCTTGTTTATTGTGCCCGGCCTTATTTTAGCGGTTTCTTGGTTTTTTGCCGGCTTGTTAGTAATTTTAGAAGATAAGAAAAAAGTATCAGAAGCGTTGAGTCGGAGTAAGGAATTGGTAAAGGGCTATTGGTGGCCAGTCTTCGGTCGCTTTGCCGTTGTTTTAGCTTTAGCTATTTTTATTTCTTTGCTTTTCAGTTGGCCGATGAATTATATGGATAAAGATAGTCAAGATAATTTTTCGGCTTTATTAAATATTTTTTGGGCGCTTATTAGCCCTTTATTCCTCTCTTATTCTTTTCTACTTTATCGCGATCTACTTGCTAAGAAAAATCTGATAAATAAATAATTATTGTTTTGTCATGCTTATCCCTGAATTCGTTTTAGAAGTTATTAAAAAGGTATCGACTGCCGGTTTTACTATTGAATTAGTAGGCGGTTGTGTTCGTGATCTTTTGATGGAAAAACAACCGCAAGATTGGGATATGGCTACTAATGCTCGGCCTGCTCAGATTTTAGCGCTTTTTACGGAAGCAAAATACGAAAATGATTTTGGCACCGTTCTTCTGCCTTGGCGCGATAGCGCTGGTATTGTTTTAGGTGTAGCGGAGATAACGACTTATCGCAGTGAAAAAGCTTATGCTGACCGTCGTCATCCCGACGAGGTTCGCTTTGAAGATGTTTTAGAGAAAGATTTGGAGAGACGTGATTTTACCGTTAATGCCATGGCTTTGCGCTTAGATGAAGCGGGCGCTTATGAATTTAGCGGCGCTAAATTTTCTCTTTTTGATCTTTTTGGTGGCGTTAAAGATATTCGTAAAAAAGTAATACGCGCTGTCGGCGAACCGGCAGATCGTTTTAAAGAAGACGCTTTAAGGATGATGAGGGCTATTCGTTTTTGCGCTCAATTAGGTTTTTCTTTAGAGCCAAAGACTCAGCGGGGAATGATTAAGTTGGCCGGCAGTTTAAAATTTGTTGCTAAAGAGCGTATTCGGGATGAAATTATTAAGATTATTATCTCTAAGCAAGCTGCGGAAGGAATTATGTCTTTACATGAATCGAAGCTGCTGCAATATATTATTCCTGAGCTTGAGCAGGGAGTCGGCGTTAATCAGAATCATCACCATATCTATCCAGTGTTTAAGCACAACGTTTTATCTTTAAAACATTGTCCGAGTTCAGAATGGCCGGTGCGCTTTGCTTCTTTGTTACACGATGTGGCAAAACCTAAAACTCGTCGTCTTGTAGAAGGTCAGGTTACTTTCTATAATCATGAATATGTTGGAGCAAAAATGGCCGATCGAATTATGAGTCGTTTGAGGTTCCGTACCGAAGATCGCGAACGCGTGGTTAATCTGGTAAAAAATCACATGTTTTATTATAATGTTGGTGAGGTGACGGCCGCTTCAGTCAGACGCTTAATTAGCAAAGTCGGCCGGGATAATTTACAAGACCTTATTCATTTGCGTGTTGCTGATCGTCTTGGTTCTGGTACACCCAAAGCGATGCCTTATAAACTAAGGCATCTGCAGTATATGATGGAAAAGGTTCAATATGATCCTGTTTCCGTAAAAATGTTGGCGATTAATGGGCATGATTTAATGTCTTTATGCTCTTTATCCCCTGGTCCGAAAATTGGTGCGATTCTCGATGTTCTATTAGGAGAGGTTTTAGAAGATCCTGTTCGTAACGAATCTCAATATCTTGTAGAGAGAGCCAAGATTTTACAATCAGAAGATTTGGCTGATTTAAGAACAAGGGCGCGCGATTTAATCGCGGAAAAGCGCGACGATGAAGATCAGGATATGCAACGTCGTTTCAAAGTTTAGCTTTATTATTTGCGCTTTATTTTTTAAGCGCTTTATATTATAATTTTATGAAAAAAATTTATAAA
>CAIZYV010000069.1 GCA_903937325.1 Candidatus Falkowiibacteriota bacterium
ACCCGGGCCGTTATAACTATAGCGAGCTAGGTAATCAATCTAATAATCTCTATTTTTAAAGGACAAAACTAACTTATTAGCATAATAGAAATATTGATTTATGTCAATAGAAATTAGGCCAAAAAAAACAAGCCGCTTTTTGCGGCTTGTTTAATCAAAAAAGGGTATTTTAATTTATTCAACAGTTCTAAGCATCGGCATAATACCTTCGCTACTTTGGCCCTGTTCCAACTCTCCCAATAAGTCCTTAACCAAGGGTACGGCCACAAAACGTTGACCATAATAACCAGCTGTATTAGCATCTACGACTGGGAAAATTAAGGCCGGAACGAGAATTTCTTCGTTATGATCATTGACGTAGCGCCAAACTTGCACGAAAGAACGGAAAGGAGTGTCTAACTCTAATTCCTTTAGATTATTATCACCGCCGCCGTAATAGGAACGATTCCAGCCACCCGTGGCAGCCACAGCTAAAATTCGTTTAGCGTCTGTCTCTAATTCATAGACAGAGGCTTCATAATGATATGGAGAAAGTCCATTTAAACCAGAAACGGCGTCATGCAAAAGATTAACACTGACACGCAAACCGACATAATTACCACTTTGGTCGCGCACCGCCTCCTCTCCAATTAATAGAGGATAGACAACAGAGGCATATTCGGGGACATAAAAGCTATTTTTATCTTCTGTCCTCTCATAATCTTGACGCCAAACATTATCGACAATTCCTTGACCATAGTGTTGTCGATCAATATTATGCTTGTTCAAAAAATTATCAGACAAAGAGATTAAAGCATCATCAGTCGGAACATCCGTAATTTTCAAACGAAAACGCTGCCAGCAAGCATCATCGGTGCAAGCTTCCCTATCCGCGATACGCCATCGTTGCCAATTTTCATAGATATTAATTGTCCCTTCCAAAAAATCAAAATTAATAGACAGGCCTTTATCTTTATCTTCTTGCAAGGCCAAGCTAGTAACACTGAGATTGGCAAAAGAATTAAGAGAAACTCCATTTAAATCCAAACCAGATAATAAAGAAATGAGAGATTGGGCCGCAGATGAGCCGCCTTTTACCCGACGATAAACATCAGCTTTATCTTCCGTTAATAATAGATCGTCTCCCTTATAAACATACTTAAAGTTAAACCAAGGAGCGATCATCTTAGTATTTGAAACGCCACCACCGCCGCCACTGACTCTAGCGAAAGATGTTACTGCCATATCACCGCCAGATGCCATATTGGACTGACTAACACTACTAGTAAGTGCTATGGTCGGCGCCATCGCTATTTCATTCACCGCCATTGCAGCGTTGCCACCAGCGCCCAAAGTCATCTTATTATCTGCTAAAGAACTGGCAACGACCGAACTTAAAGATCCAAAAGCACCTTCATCCAAGCGAACAAAGTCAGGCTCATTCGTCACTTGGTCATTTTTTTCAGTTTGAGGTAATACAGCTAATAAATTATTTTCCTCGGCTAGGCCTGAAATGGGAGAACGATAAACATTAGAGATAAGCATAAAAACCGCGAAACTGAGCACAGCCGCTGAGGCGGCATAAACATAAATTTTTTTATTCATAATATTAAAAGTAAAAGTTTTTTCAGATTTAATAGATGCTTCGGCAACACGACGCAATAATTCTTCCTTAATGCGCGCTGCTAAAGCGGGCGTAAATTTTGTATTTGGTCGCCAGTCAGACATTTGTGAAAGTAAAGGCTTTAACTGCTTCTCAAAATCCTTTAAGCCCGGGTCTAAGCGATATAATTCCGCCAAGACGTTCTCTAATTCATTTTCTTGCATATATTTATTATTCCCGGCAACAAAATAAATATCGCCATCGGAATCTTATTTTTCATTTTTTTTAAAGCGCGTCCGCAAGCCATCTTTACCGCCCCTTCCTGCTTATCCAAGCGTTCCGCAATTTCCTGAAAAGACATATCCTGCCAAAAACGCATGATTAATATTTCTCGATCTTCCCTTTTTAACTCCGCCAACAAAAATCTAATCTTCTCTAAATACAAATTTTTGTCCACACGACCAAGAAAATCATCTTTATCAGATAAATCCCAGCAGTCATCAATATTGGTATGTTCTTTTTCACGACGATAATGATCGCTAACCGCATTACGAGCAATTGTATAAAGCCAAGCACCAAAATTACCATCCTTAAACTGCTGTAGCTTTTGCCAAGCCTTTAAAAAAACCTGACTACTAATATCTTCCGCCACCGCTTGATTCAAAGTTTTATAATAGATAAAATTATAAATCTTTTTAATATAAAGATCATAAAGGCGGGCGAAAGACTCGCTTTCCCCTAATTTAGCTAGAGCTAAAAGCTCCGCTTCCGATTGTCCCGCAAAAATGACCGACATAAAAGCTGGCGTATTTTAGAAAAAAGAATCTTTATCTATTATAACAAACGGAGAGCGAAACAAAAAGTAACGAACCAGAGCAAAAGAGCTAAGTCTTGTCAAAAAAAAATATTTTTGATAATATCAAGATGATTAAATCAGCTTCCGGGCTTTTTTAATTTATTCTGTTATCAGCGCCTATAGCTCAGTTGGTAGAGCAGCTCCCTTTTAAGGAGACGGTCGTGGGTTCGAATCCCCCTGGGCGCACAACGATAAATAAAGAAAAACGTAAAAAAACAAGCTCAAAAAAGCCTGTTTTTTTATTTTATTGGCCCTTGACTTTTTATCAATTTATAAGTAAATTTAATCTTTCGAAGCTCTTTAACAAAAAAGTTTTAATTAAGCTAATTTCCCTCCCGATCTAAGAAGCCTCATACCGGGAAAGAAATTGTCTTAATTAATAACTTAAAACAAAAAAATCATGAAAAAAACAGCGTTGGTCGATGCTATAGTAAATCTCAACATCGTCCGCAAAAATCTTGAACAAGCTGTCACGGCCGCTAAACAACTGGGTGGGAGACAACTTAACCACGATGAATGGACAAAAGTCCATAATACAATGGACAACGAACAAATTAAAAATGCCCTATTGGCAGGACAAAGCCGAGAAGCAAATTGCTCTTTCATTACTATTTTAAATAAGGGTAATAATATAATCGACTTAACATACTTCTGCGAATGCTTAAAAATACCTGCAGATTTAAAAATTATCAGCAAGATGGTGTCATATCATTTTCATCACCCGCTAAATTTTGCCGCCGCTAATATATTGGCCGCCATCTTATACGTAAAAGAAAATCATAGCTATTACGGACTCTCATCTCTCCCAGATACTTGGTTTGATCAGGCTAGAAAAGTAGCCATAACCGCCGGCGATGTAAAAGCATTCGCTGAAAT
>CAIZYV010000070.1 GCA_903937325.1 Candidatus Falkowiibacteriota bacterium
GAGATAAAACAACATAAATCCAAATCATCACCAGACGCATCGCCAACATCATCATCATGGTTGTAATCACCACCAAAGCAATAATCATGTAAATCAAACCGAGAACGTAAGCACCGATAATCGTCCAAAAGCCGACATTTTGCGTATTCTTCGCCATTGTCACAATACTTTTAATGCCGAGCATATCAATGATATTGCCGCCGGCGACGTCCTTAAAAGCATTAACAAAAGTTAGCATTACAATTTGAGAAACATCAATCAATAGACCACAAATTGTTTTAGAAAAATTAATTAAAACGGCCATCAAAATTAATTTCGGCAGCCATTTCTTATAGCTGTATTCTTCCTGATGCAAAATTGTGGAAAAAGCGATAAACAGAAGAATAACAACAAAAAACATGTTGGATATATCACGCACTATAACCCAGCCTTCGCTAACCGCCGGTGAACCAATAAAATTCTGATAAGAAGCAATGAGCAATAGACCCTTAATGACTAAAATTAAGATCAGGCCTAAAGCGCTGATTAAAATACCTATGATCCAGCCGATAGCGCTACCTAAAGCATCTCCAACATCAGCAGAGGCGCCAGGGGCGAGCAGAAAAGTAGAAACGACAAAAAAAGCCAACAAGCTTAATTTTACCCGCAAATGTTTCGGCGCTTTCAGGCGCATAGATTTAAAATAAAAACGATAATTAAAACCAAATATTCACGCTAAGATACGATTTCTTTCAAAAGATCCCAAAGTAAAGACGGTAATTGAAGTAAATTTTTCGGATCAGCAATAACATAACCAAGAAGCATTATTGGTAATAAAGACAAGATAATAGCGATCAAACAGCCCAAGGAAGCGGAAACAAAACAACAGTTTTCCCAAGGTGCAAAATTACTACCGATTTCATCTCTCTGTTTAACGGTCAAACCGGGAACATCAAGCCACTCTGAGCCTAAGGGCGCATATTTTTTCTTATCACCCAATTTACTCATAAGCCAATGCCAAACGACATAAAAAAAAGTGGCACCAAAACTAGTAACTAAATTGTAAATATTTTCCTTCAAAATTTGGCTCTTAGGGAAACTGAGACTTTTTTCTTCTCCTTTTTTATCTTGCTTTTTTTGCCGCCGACGAGCCATCATCGTTTGTCGGCGCAAATCGAAAGATTCTTCCTCTTCGGGTAATTGCTCACCGCGTTGTTGCTCGCGTAAATTACCGGCTTTAGGGCCGCCTTTTTCTGGCCCTGATTCAGCCCGATTATTAGTTTGCGCGGCTAAAAGCCTTTCATCTACCGACATAAGAAAACAGCAAATAATTAAGACTAATCACAAGCTTATTATAGCGCAAAGAAACGATTTTTAACACCTCTATTCTTATTATTATTTTACAATAAAAATTAAGAAAAGAAAAGAAAAACGAGGCCGTAGATATAACTAATAAGCTTTACTTTTCCCAGCCAATAAGGTAATTTTAAGATAAATAAAGCAAAATCAATATTTATGACTGATTCCTTAGATAAATTAATCAAACTACTTTTTCCTGAAGATTTACCGACGCCCGCCGATTGGGAAAAAAAATATCCGCCCCGCCAGCTAGCAGATGGAGCGATGGTCACTCGCGTCGCCCCTAGCCCAACCGGCTTCGTCCATTTCGGTGGCTTATATGCTTCTTTAATTTCGGAAAGACTGGCGCATCAAAGCGGCGGTATTTTTATTCTCCGCATCGAAGACACGGATAAGAAACGTGAAGTTGCCGGCACAGCCGAGCTCTTTGCGGCCGCCTTGCAACAATACGGCATTATCAGCGATGAAGGATTAAAAATCGACGGGCAAGAAAAAGGCGCTTACGGACCATATACACAAAGTGCCAGACGAGATATTTATCGCAGTTATATTAAAGAGCTAATACAACAAGGCAAAGCTTATCCCTGCTTTGCTTCACCGGTAGAATTAGAAAATTTACGAGCCAGGCAAGAAGCACAAGGAGAGCGCAGTGGCTACTATGGCCATTTTGCCACCTGGCGAGATAAAAGCCCGGAAGAAGCCTTGGTCGCTTTAGAATCAGGTCTGAGCGCGGTTATCCGCCTGAAATCACCAGGTAATTTTCAAAATAAAATTATCGTTGAAGACTTGCTTATCGGTCGCCGAGAAATGCCGGAAAACGATCAGGATATTATTATTATGAAGGCCGACGGTTTACCAACTTATCATTTTGCTCATGCAATTGATGATCATTTAATGGGGACAACACATGTTGTTAGAGGTAATGAATGGTTCCCATCTCTGCCCTTGCACTTACAATTGTTTGCTATCTTAGACTGGCAGGCGCCTTTTTACGCCCACCTCGCTCCCATCCAGAAATTAGACGCGGGCAACAAAAGAAAATTAAGCAAGCGCAAGGATCAGGAAGCAAATTTAGAATATTACCAAAGCGCCGGCTACCCAGAAGAGGCAATTATTGAATATCTACTCAACTTGGCCAACTCTAATTTCGAAGATTGGCGCCGTGCTAACCCAGCCAGCGATAATCGCGATTTTCCTCTCAGTTTTAAGAAGCTGGCTAATTCCAGTGGTCCTCTTTTTGACCTCAACAAGTTAAATGATATCAGTAAAGAAATTATTGCCCGCCTCAGCGCGAACGAATTATACAAAAGAACCTTAAACTGGGCGCAGAAGTATGATAAGGACTTAGCGCTACGCCTGAGCACGGACCAAGATTATGCCAAAAAAATTCTCAATATTGAAAGAGAAGGCGTAATCAAGCCACGTAAAGATATCGGACGATTTGCCGAAGTGAAACAAGAAATAGAATATTTTTATGACGAAGGCTTTAGAATGCCAGCCGAATTAAAAGCTGAAGCTCTAGCCGATTTGCAAGGAGTAGATAGTAATCTATTAATAAATGATTTCCTGCAAACATATGAAGATACAGATGAACCGGAAATCTGGTTCGCCAAGCTAAAAACCCTAGCTGCCAAATATGGCTTAGCCGCCAGTATGTCGGAATATAAAGCCGACCCAACCAAATACCACGGGCAAGTCGGCAGTGCTGCCAAGTTAATAAGAATATTGCTTACCGGCCGCACTCAAACTCCCAATCTCTGCTTAATTATGCAGGTGATGGGTAAAGACAGGATATTAAAAAGATTAAAAGTTTAAAAACATTTTGGTAACAACAAAAACGGCCGCTTCCGGTCGTTTTTTAATAGAAAAAACCGTTAGTCTGGGCAAACTAACGGTTAAAAATTGTGCGATTAAAATCAAGGATCAACCAGAAAAGCCTCCGCCATCGTATCCGGTATCTGGATAAATATTTCATTATGCTCCTTTAAAGTATCAATCGTCAGTCGGCCGCTGAAATAATAAGGGTTGTACATCCCATAATTTCGACGAGAAACGAGCACGAGATACATTTTTGTGCCCAAATATCTCTTGGCTGAATCACTTGGGAAAACTAGTTTCGACGTTGGATACTGATAATCTATACCCAAAACGCCTTGTAAAAAAGCCCTTTCGATATAAAAATTATCGACTGAGAAACTAACGCCGGCAGGAATTTCGGAAAAAGTAACGGTAATTTCCGCCTTATACTCTTTCGGTTGGGGCGGATCAGTAGGAAAATTCGACTTGTCTTTTTGACAAGCGCTCAATAAAATTAAGAAGAAAAAGAAACAAAAAACATAATTTTTCACGATAACCTCCAATTTTAAATGTTAAAAAACTAATAAACCAATATAAACACTATTATAACCACAAGAAATTGTCAATAAATGCATTGTTTGCCGCAATGTTAATTAGTACCCGGGCAAGAAGAAGCATCAGGGCCACAATCGCCATCATTTTTGACACAACAATACTTATTCCAGTTATCCGACACTCGGATCTTGATATTAATACTACTGCTGGCGGTTTTATAATAATGATAGACCTGGTGAGGGTTGCTTATCCCTGGCCGATTATCCTGGCCAATAATAGTATGCAAAGAGCCGTCGCCCCAATCAATAGTAAGTTCTTTAAGCGGTTGCTGCTCCAGATCAATCGTTGTATTGAAAGTCAAAGAATAAATCCCAGGAAAGACACGAAAACCATTATTGTTCCTTACTCCGTTTAAACGAATATTGGTTATACTCGGCTTAATCCAGTGCCAATATGTTTGGAAATTACCATCATTTTCGGTTAAATGACACTTATTATCCGTACACTTCACACTCGGGTCTACGCCCGTCAAACTAGTATTAATATTTTCATAGCGCAACGTGCTGGTACTATATTTATAATCGGCAAAATCTTTCAAGAAAATATTTCTGATTATGTTGACCGTACTGAAGCCAGACTGAGGATCGGCAACTTTTGTACCGTTCCACATCGGCAAGCAAGTGCCGTTAGCCGAACCGCAAGAACGCTGATTAATTAAAGAAGTGGAAGAGCTGTTGCTAGTATCAAGAATACAGAGAATATTTTGATTGCCGCTACAATGACCGATATTATTACAGGATCCCCCTTTACAACCGTAAGGGCGACCGGCGATAATCTTTTGATCTATTTGCTTAGAATACTGGTTTAAGAACTTAATCGGCTCGCTTTCAAAAATATTAAAATCATCTGGGAAGGTCGCGGCACCGAAAGGCACTAATTCACGGTTGCGTCCGTAACGCTCAAAATTAAAAGCATTCGGATATTGTTCCTTTCTGGGATCGGTACTAGAGCAATCAACCGGTTCATTCGGGCCATAGGCATAACAATCACCCGGCTGACCGCAAGGGGCCGCGCAATATTCATAAGTTGAGCCACACTCACATTGAATACCGCATTCGCATTCAGTTATACATTCAGTACTCGGTATATAACAACTAGGACCGTAATAAGCGCTGGAATCACGGAAAAAAGTGGGCGTATCTTGCGGATAAACACTTTCGCGGCTAGTGCGGCCAGCCCAAGCCTGATTATTGCCGGCCGAATCGACCACCTGCATAAATTGATTACAGGTCGGATAATAAACTAAATCAGTATCGTTTGAGGAAATTAATTTCAACTGCTCTTCATCGGTTGTCGGATGATTATAATCAAAAATACGCACCGATGGATCAGCCGCCGTCGCTTCATTTAATTCAACGCAACTGTGGGCTAGATCACAGGTAGGATCTTTTTTAGCTAAGCCATCATATTTTGCCCAGCCCTCATAATAAGAAATCGAACAATTACCACCAGGAATAGTGCGCTGGGTAACCACCCTCTGATTAGCAACACCACTATTTAGCATCAGATTAAGATTGGGTACGCAATAACCCGCATGATTACCACCATCCATTTGTTGAACAGTAATATAACCGGCTGGACAATATGTGGAAGTGCCACAAGTACATTCAGAAGTATTACTAACCGTAATACCAGAATTATTATTACTACATGCGAATGTAGTTTGAAAATTAATGGCATTTTCATTACCAGTCTGTTTATCCCACATCTTATTCGCTATCCTTTTTTCCACCAGTGCAAAATCACCATTCGCTTCCGTACAATAATTTAAAGGAAAAGCGCCTTGATAACCTAAGACTGAGCGGCTGGCCTGATTGGAAGCGCTAATTTTATCAATCGGGTACCACATCAGACAGACATCTTTATTTGCTGGATCATGTTGTAAACAATAACCGAATAAACCATCGCTTACCACCTGGCTGTTCTTACTAGTACAGGAAGTGGCATCTTGGGTCGGATATAAACGGCATTCCTTCGCGACATATTGATTGTCGTTAATCTGTAAAACCGGTTCAATGTTAATATCATCAAAATAGACATAAGCACCGCTATTACCGCTAACAATGTCGCCGCCAACATAAACGTAAAGAGTGGTAATATTATTTAGATTCGCGGCAGGAATCTTCAAAATCTTTCTCTCCCAACCATTGGGCGCGGCCACGGTCGCCGAAGCGACGACAGAACTAGGATTACTACCAGTATAAACCCAGACCTTAGCGTTTAAACCAGAGTTTTTAGTATTAACTAAATAATTAAGATAATAATCGTGATTTTTTTGGATTAGTATTGGTGAATTAGAGGAATGAGGAGAAATTTGTTCCTTGGCCGCTACTCGCAGATACGCCTTGCCTTCGGCCGGATAATCAGTCGGAGCTCCTTTTGGACTATCAATAATGCTCTCGGCCGTAATACCCTTGGTAAAATTGCAAGGACCGGAAGTTGAACCTTGTTGGCGGCAGAACAGGGTCGGACTAGACGCTTCAAAATCGAAATGAGCCTCGGTATTTAAACCAACCTCCTTCATTTTTGCCAGATTATATTGATTTAAAACCGTGTAACCATCGCGCTTAGAAATTTCCGAACTAGTCGAAATGACACTATCGTCCGGCGAAACAAAACTCGCGCATTCATTATTATCATTTAAACGATTACATTCTCCTAAAGAAAAACAGGTACGCTCACCACTCTCTGGATCAGTCACGTAAGTCAAACAGGAAAGCCAAGAAGAACAAACGCGATCAGGGCGAACTTTTATCAAACTATTAGCACTACAATTGCCAGTGCTGCAGACAAGTGGAGCTTGACCATCCACACCAGCAGCGGCATTCCAGCCACCGCTTAATGAAGATAAACCTTGTCCACCATTCATCGAACGTTCATTAAATAAAACACAGCCATTATCAAAATTAAAGATACCGTTACAGCTTTGCTTATCAAGATTCTGCTTTAACTGATAATTAACAATTGCTTCTTGTACAACAATCTCGTAACCATTACCGGCACCACTCACATGCACGCCATTATTACCACGAGAATGGAAAATAAAACGCTTAGACGGTTGATTCGCCGGAATACGTAAAGAACTACTAGCAATCGTACTGAAATTATTATCTTCCTGCAGAGTAAAAACAGCCCCACCGTCAAAATCCATTGTTACATCATTAGCAATTGTGGAGCTGGCAGTTTTCACCGAAAAAATATAAAGCTTATTCGGCTCAATCACCGTCTTAACTTGGCGATAAATGAGGTTAGTAGAAAAAGCACTAACTGGGTCAATATACTCGCTACAACCAGAAGAACTTGCTTCGCATAAACCTGCCGACTCCGATGGTACTGGCAATTGATTACCACTACCGCCGAAACCGATTGTCTTCAAATAAGAAACAGCACACTCATAATCATTATTATCGACCAGACAAGCCTTATCATCTGCGCAGTCGGTGGCAACCGCGCAAATTGAACCGGTCTTTTCTGTTCCATCTATTTTACCGTTACCACTCAAATCACAACGCATGACTGGCACCTTATACCAAGCCTTCCCCGGTTTTTCTGGATCGGTACTGATACGATAAACGCAGGCATTATTACCGGGATTTTTAAAATAAGACAAACCACGGCCATCGGTATATTGCCACGCTTCACAGCCGGCATCACCGGCGCTGCAAAGGGCCTGGCCGTAAACATTCGGATTATTGCGCTTGAAAACGTCGCTAAAATCAATCGCCGCTGCTGACGAAGCCTCGCCCAAACGAGAACAGCCTAAATCGGCATTATTACAAAATTTATTTTTATCATAAATCGCGTAGAAAAAGCGATCACCATTAACCGTTACACAATCATTTTCACCAGTATCACAGTTACCATTATCATTTGTATCCCCCCAAATACCAGGCTTATAATCATTATAGTTAGCCGTATCAATCATTAATTCGCAGCCGACGGCTGAATCCTGACATAGGCGGCTAAACTGGCGCAGATAATGACTATTAAAAGACCGATCTTGATAAAGAGAACAGCCAAGGTTATAATCGGCACCTTGATACTGATCAAGCATGTCATAATAACAAACGTCGGGTACCTGGCTCGTATTCTTAATCAGATAATAACGATTATTAATAGCACTAATAACAAGGTTATCCAGATAAAAATCATTATTAGAAACAATTATTAAAGATTCTCGATTATCAACCGCGTGATCTAGCTCAGGTAAATTTAATTCATAAGTGCGCCACTCATTATCACCAGGCACAGTAAAGCTGCCACTTGGATTCGACTCAGAAGCATTAAAATAAACCATCTTGTCTTGTCCATTTAAGAAAGCAAAACTGACCTGAGCGGCCGTAGCGGCGGAAGCAGTAAATTTCAAACTATAAGCTTTACCAGATTGCACGCTGGTGCCGACGAAACGACGGATATAAGAAGCCGGAGCGGCATTAGCGCCCGTCAAGAAATGATCAAGCCAAGTAATAGGCGAATTTTGCTCGCAAGTAGTATTATGATTTGTCCCATTAGCATTAGCACCGCGGTCATAAAGCAAAGATTGGCCGTTATTAGTGCTGACGACGCGAGAGCTTAAAGCAGCGTCACCACATTGCCCTTCCCAGCCGTCTGTACCAGTTTCAAAACTATAAGTATCAACTAACTTGGTATTATTACCTAGACTGCCATTATATTCCCGACAACCAGCAGCGTCAGCTGAGCAAGTCTTCCCTTCTTGAGGAATCGCTTGATACAAACAAGATTGATATTGATTACTCCAAAGACCGCCATTCTGACAAACATAGCAAGCAGACAAGTCGGCCTTCCAGAAACGATCGGTGCCGATACATTGCGCTGCGGCCGTAATCGTCGTATCTATATTATTTTCCGATAAGCGATAGGAGTGGCAATTTTCGGAACAAGTGACGGTAGCGGAAGATAAATGATAAGAAATTTGTCCGGCTTTATTATAATATTGCTGACAATCAGGGTTAAAGGCCGGATCACTTGGCGGCAAATTAAAGATAGCGGCACTGCAAAGAGAAGAATCATTAGAGACGACCGCTGGATTACCAGCGTTATCTTTCTTTAAAACTAAAGCTTTAAGTTGATAACCGCTTTCATCGGTGCCAACCCAGGTATAAAAGTCGGCACAACTTTCTCCCGGCTTAATACACTGCTTTAAAGCACTATAATATTCTCTATTTTCACCACCATTTTCAACAGCATCTAAATTGGTAAATTCACTGCAACCAACATTATTAGCACTACAGCTCGCGCTGTTTTTAGGAATAATCTTTTCAGATTGCGGCGCATAAAAATAACTGGCACGAGAAACATACATATTATAACCGTCACAAGAAGCATCGCAATAATCGGAAGATATTGCTTGAGCAGCAACCTTGAAACCGGTGCTGGCTTCGGAATAACTTTCACATCCCGCTTCTTCCCGATTACACTGACGGGCAAAATTATCACAAACAGCCGGCGCATCATCGCGTAGACGATAATCAGGACTACTAGGATTACTATTTATATAACAAACTGCTGCCAAATAAGGCGGAATGAGTTTTTCATAAATTTTGTAAGCTCCATAGAATGAGAAACCAGAATCCCAAGCCGTCATTTCTAATTTAACATTACGCACGGCAAAACGGGTGCGATTAGTAGAGCTGTAAGCGACCAAAGAAAAAGATAATTCTGAAAGAGGCTTTTCTTGCAAATTACGAGTAATAGAAATATGCCGCCAAACATTCTTATCAGTTGTTTGGGCGGCGGCTAAATAATCGCTTCCCAAAACAGCATGAACCTTATCACCTTCCAAAAGATAAACATCGGCACTTAAAGTATAGGTTTCACCGGATAAAATATTTAAATTTTTTGGAATTAGAGGTGAAGCATTATCAGAAAATAAGCTAATTGTGCTACTGGCAGAATTACCTAGAGATTCTAAAAGTAAGACCTTGCCTAAAGACGCTCCGCCTAAATCAGCAGAATCGATAATACTGGCAGCCTTATTACCTTTAGCCCAAACCGGCCAATAATTATTAATCTTGCTGTTAACTAAAACATCACCGATATTATCATTAGCAAAATTAGCACCCATCACTAAATTAGCTGTCGGTTTGACGCGCAGCATTTCTCTGCAGCCCTCATCAATAGCTGAACAAGAGCCAAGCTGACTATTGAAATAAATTGTGTCTAAAGGCTGTCCAGACCAAGCGACTTGTCCACTCGCAATATTATATACACCATTTGCAGAATAACGTTTGCAACCGGCGGCATCGGCGTTACAATCGCCGTAATCTAAAGTATTTTCCAAATAAGCGATTTTTTGACCACTAGCAGCGTTAGTGAAAGAACTGCAAGTATTATTAATCGGCTGACAAGAAGGAGAGTCAAATTTCCAAGTTTGTTTTTCTGCCTGGCAATAACCGTAAACTTCACAGCTACCGTCTTCTTTTTCTTTAACACAAGTTTGTTCATCGGCACAATAATCTTCAGCGCGAGAAATCTGCACAGTTTCTCGAGAGAGACCGTTGCTATCAATATCAACAATCGGAATAGTCGTCATTATCTGTGCACCGTAGCCTTGTTTAGCACAATAATTCTGTGGCGCTTTTAATACCCAATTCGGATCGATTAGACCGCGACACCAATCTTGATTGCGGACATTAAAGCCAGAAGAATATTCATTATATTCGTCACTATCACTGAAACAAGAAACTAAATCAAGTAAAGATGCTTGCTCTCCAGCTGCAGCTGCAATTTCCCAACCAAGCGGGATCAAACGATATTTTCGCATAATCTGCAGATTACGCAAATTATATGAACTCTCGCGATAATCAGTGGTGAAAAGCCAATCACGATGCAAATAACCAGAGCTTAAAGCTTCGGCAACTGTTCTTTTTTCTGTAATCCCCTGCACTAGTTTATTATCTAAAACGCAATCGGTCGGTCCGGGATTATTGCGATCACGGCAAACGCTCAAAGACACAAGAATATTGTAATCAGCGCGTACACCGAAATCAGGTTCGATTATCTTGGCTACGCTTTCTTGAAAAGCAGTATTACTATAAGCTACGTTTGGATCTGCATCCGCATTAGTTAAAGCATTACTATTATCCACCGATTTTTTACCCAAATTACTCATCAGCTTATTAAAAGCCGTCAAAGCTAATTGATTTAAGAAAACATTGGAAGCGTCGATAAGCGCGTCACCGGAAAATTCCGCCATGTTATTAATGTAGCCTTGCTGCGCCATCTCAGCTTTCTTTTCCGTGCTACCGGGGATACCCGTGGGGTTGCCGGCAATATCGCGGATATCAAGCCAACCTTTATCAGTATTCAGTTTCAACTGGCCCGTACTAACTTCTCCGGCCATTTTCTTTGTCATATCAGAACGCAGGGCCATGTAAATACCCAAATCATTAGAAACGGGGTTAAAGATAGTGGCAAACTTATCAAGAAAATTCTTTTCTTTAAAAATGTTCAAGCGGTTAACAGCATCATCCCAATTTGCCACTAGCTCGGAAGCGGTACAATTCGGCGCTTGCGGACGATTATAGTCAACCAGGCCGAGAGCAATCGTTAATTTAGCGTTTAAAGAAGAAGGCTGGCAGACGGCCACGCTTTGCGCGGTACGACCGGCGGTTTTAACGCCGTCGGCACCGACTACAACGGTGCTAGTTGATCCTCCGGTCGATTTATTGCGACAACTAAAATATTGGTTATTACATTTACTATAACAATCGTTCAGCTTTTCAGTATCATCACCATTATAATCTTGGCAGTCGTAATAACACTTTTCATAAGTGTTCATGCAAGTGGCATCAGCCGCATCGGTCGAATCCTGATCCCAATTATTATTCCAATTATTAACCGCGTCTTCAATAAAAGAACCAGCCGCTTCATCACCAATTTGTGTTAGATAATCGCCCCAATCCATCGTGACAAACAAAGCCTTCTGCCCTTCCCGGCCGGAACCGATCATCGTTGCCGTATCATAGGCAATCTTATTTAAAGCAGTGCGAATCGCTTGTTGAAAAGCGGCCGCACCGCCTTTTTCGTAAGCCTTCTTCATGAAAGACCAAACTGGCGTCAAAATATTATTAATTGCCTGATTAAAATCCGTTTGAGCGTGAACAGGCAGAGGTCTCAACAAGAAGAAAGAAAAAAACAGCGTCGCTAAAAGAAAAAGTGAAGCAAAACGGCGCCGATAAAAAAAAGATTGAGATTGCTTATTCATATACGCAACAAATATTATCAACCAAAAAATAAATAAAATTAAGGCTGCGTCGTTCCTTGAGCGGCCAACATTTCTCGATAAGCCTTCAGCAGTTCTTCGTCGCTTAACTGCTGCAACATCGCCGCGTCAGCACCACTGTTAATAAGTAAAGTGCGCAGTTGCGCCGCATCAGATCCGCCCGACATCATTAATTCTAAACCGCTATCGGTAGAATTATCCGAACTGGTCGCAACTATATCGGCATTAGGTATTGAAATTGAAGTTGAAGCAATCGGCTGATTAAGTAAAAGATCTTCACCGGCACAAGTCTGGCCAATTGCGCAATTAGGATTGCTGCCAGCCTCTATTTCCGCCCGATCACTCAAGCCATCGCTATCGGTATCGGCTAAATATATCGAAGTAGCATAAAGACTCTGTTCCTCTATATCACTCAAACCATCCTTATCGGTATCAAAATTTATCAAATCAGCTTCAAAGGCTTGCAAACTAGTAGTATCAGAATCACCGCCCTCACTCGGGGTTTTAAAGGGTCCGGTTAAGCGAAAATTAAACTGCCAGAGCCACAAAATAAAAACGCCTAAACTGAGGACCGACAAGAATAAAAAGGCGGCTCGCTGCGGTTTAGGCAAACTTTTAAAAAATGAGAAACGGGGCTCATTTTTTGATGGCTCTTCAAGATTATCTGACATAAGCAATCAAGGCTTATTAAAAAATTAAGCGAAACAAGATTACTCAAATTATAACACAAAATCACGCAACGCCGCAACTAAAAAATGCCACTGTTTGAGGCTTAAAGTTTCCGCCCGCGCTTTTTGATCGATGCCCGCCGCCAACAAAATTTTTTCTACCTCAGTCGCGTTAATATTTAAGCCGGCCACAAGATTATTTTTCAACATTTTCCGCTTCGCGCTGAAAGCTACACGGGCAAAACGGAAAAATTCTTTATCCGCCGCCAAAGAAGCAATTGTTGGCCGAGGACGCTCGTAAGTAAAGCGCAAAATCGCACTGTCAACTGACGGCGCTGGCCAAAAATCAGTCGCTGGCACAACTCGAATAATTTCCGGTGTGCCATAATATTGCAGCGATAGAGATAAAAGAGTCATATCAGGCTCTCGAGCGACAATTCTTTCCGCCACCTCTTTTTGCAACATCAATACCAAAGAACGTGGTGGACGAGCAGAACTTAAAAAAGTTCGTAAAAAAATAGAAGTGATATTATAAGGCAAATTAGCCACCACTCGATATTCTTCTTTGTCTTTCAAATGCAAACTAGGATTAAACCGTAAAATATCTTCATTAATAATTTCCACATTAGTAACGTCTTGGGAATCGATGGCAATATGTAACAAAGCAGCCAATTTATCATCAAGTTCGACGGCCAAGACTCGCTTCGATTTTTTCGATAATTCAGCCGTTAAAAAACCCAAACCCGGGCCGACTTCCATCACCGTTTCTGTCGGCGCAATCGCAGCCGCATTAATAATTGCCTTATAAATACCGTCGTTAATTAAAAAATTCTGGCCTTTGCTGCGAGCAGGCTTAATATCATAAAGGCGGCATAATTCTTTAGTTCTAGCGGCAATATTTTCCATATTTTAGATAACAAAATTAACTAATTTACCGGCGACAAAAATTGTTTTCTTAATTTCCTTGCCTTCCAACCATTTGACAATATTCGGTTCAGCCGCTGCGGTGGCGATCACTTCAGCTTCGCTTGTTTCCGCCGCTAAAGACAACTGTGCCCTTAATTTGCCATTAATTTGAATAATATAAATAGACACATCGTCCTTAATTAATTCCGGACGGAAATTCGGCCAAGTTGATTTATAAATACTACCTTCCTGACCCAGGCTCTCCCATAATTCTTCACTCAAATGAGGTGCTAAGGGCGACAATATCTGTAAAAAAGAAGCATATTCAGCCGCTGAAAAAGGCCAAGCGTGAAATTCATTCTGATAATCCGTCAGTCCATTTACCAAAATCATTAAAGCAGAAACTGCCGTATTAAAATGAAAATTTTCTATATCTTCACCGACTTTCTTAATCGTCTTATGTAATAGAGCTAAAAGTTTTTTATCGGCTAAAACTATTTTTTCCGGATTATTAACAAACAACAAATAAATCTTTTCCAAGAATTTACGCGCACCAATCAGGCCATTAGTATTCCAAGCGGCTGCTTGATCAAAAGGGCCCATAAACATTTCGTAAACGCGCAAAGCATCCGCACCATATTTTTCCGCCATGTCGTCGGGATTAATTACATTACCCCAACGCTTGCTCATTTTTCTACCGTCTTCGCCCATAATCAAACCAACATGCTGCAGCTTAATAAAAGGTTCATCAGTGGAGACGACACCAATATCGAATAAAAATTTATGCCAGAAACGAGCGTAAATTAAATGCCGCGTCGCGTGTTCTGCTCCGCCAACATAAAGATCAACCGGAGACCAATATTTTTCCTGTTCTTTCGACACTAATTCTTTGTTATTATGCGGGTCAAGATAACGTAAATAATACCAACAAGAGCCTCCCCACTGTGGCATTGTGTTCGTTTCCCGATGCGCCGGTCCACCACATTGAGGGCAAGAAACATTTACCCAATCATCCATAGCAGCCAAAGGCGATTCACCGGTTCCGGTCGGTTCATAATTCGCTACTTCTGGTAAAGTCACCGGCAATTGTTCTTCCGGCACCGGTACGACACCGCAAGCCTCACAATGAATTAAAGGAATCGGTTCTCCCCAATAACGCTGGCGCGAATAAACCCAATCTTTTATTTTAAAATTAATTTTCCGGCTTCCCTGTTGATTCTTTTCCAGCCAATCACTCATCTTCACGCGAGCATCAGCGGATAATAAAAGAGAAAATTCACCGGAATCATCCAGGCGACCATCACCGGTAAAAGCGCCTAGCAATTCGATAGCATCTCCAGTTAAAGGTTTAATCACTCGACGAATAGGTAAATCATATTTTTTGGCAAACTCAAAATCACGCTCATCATGAGCCGGAACAGCCATCACCGCGCCCGTACCATAAGCGTTAAGAACATAATCAGCGATATAAACCGGCACTTTTTCATTATTAAAAGGGTTGATAGCAAAAATACCCTCTAAACTGACACCGCTTTTTTCTTTATTTAAATCGGTTCTCTGTAGTTCTGTTTTATTTTTTGTCTTGGTTAAGTAAGCGAGCACATCAGGCCAATTTTTTATCTTATCTTTTAATTCTTCGACTAAACGATGCTCGGGAGCTAAAACTACATAAGTACAACCGAAAATCGTATCGAGACGAGTAGTAAAAACAGCAATTGTCTCTGTCGAACCGGGAATCGCAAAATTTATTTCTGCTCCCTCGCTGCGACCAATCCAATTACGCTGCATTTCTTTAATTGCCTCCTCCCAATCGGGTAATTTATCTAAATCAGTCAGTAAACGATCGGCATAAGCGGTAATTTTTAAAACCCATTGACGCATTGGCTTCTGTTCGACTAGCGTCCCGCAACGTTCACAACAACCGTCTTCCAGATCTTCATTCGCTAAGCCAGTCTGGCAAGAAGGACACCAGTTTATTGGAGCAAAAGATTCGTAAGCTAGACCATGACGCCACATCTGCAAAAAAATCCATTGTGTAAAACGATAATATTCTGGATCAGTTGTATTAATTTCTCTGTCCCAATCGTAAGAAAAACCCAAAAGTCCCAACTGTCGTTTAAAATTAACAATGTTTTTATCCGTACTTAAACGCGGCTGCGTCTTATTCTTTAAAGCATAATTTTCAGCGGGTAAACCAAAAGCGTCCCAGCCCATCGGATGAAGGACATTAAAACCTTGCATGACGCGCAAACGGGCAATGATATCGGTCGCGATATAGCCTTTTGGATGACCAACATGCAAACCGTCGCCGGAAGGATAAGGAAACATATCCAAAACATAATACTTCGGCTTATTTTTATCTTCGCCGGTACGATAAAGGCCGCTTTCTTGCCAGCGTGCCTGCCATTTTGTCTCTAAAGCGCGATGATCGTACATATAACTATATTTCTATTCCGACAGGAGCGTGATCGGAGCCGAGCACCTGATCAAGAATAAAAGCTTTTTTTATCTTTTTTCTAAGTTTAGCGGAAATTACAAAATAGTCAATCCGCCAGCCGACATTTCTCTGCCTAGCTCCTGCCCGAAAACTCCACCAAGAATATTGAATTTTATCAGGATAAAACAAACGGAAACTATCAAGATACGAAGCCGACAGTAAGCGCTCAAACCAAGAGCGCTCTTCTTTGGTAAAACCAGCACTACCCTCATTTTCCCGCGGCCGCGCCAGATCTATTTCCTGATGAGCGACATTAAAATCACCAGTAATAATCACTGGTTTTTTATTTTCTAATTTTTGAATGAATAAAAGTAAAGCGTCATTAAAAGCGAGCTTATAAGACAAACGGCCGAGCTCCGGATTAGCATTGGGGAAATAAACGTTTAAAAGATAAAAATCAGCTGATTCAATAATCTGCACCCGACCTTCATCATCATATTCTGCTGGGCCAAAACCATTTTTAACCGTCAAACCGTTTAAAGATTCTTTCAATAAAACAGCCGTACCGCTATATCCCGGACGTTTTGCGCCATGCCAGAATGTCTGATAACCAGGAAAAGATAAACCTAATTTATAACTCGCTTCATCAGCAATTTTTATTTCCTGAAAACACACAATATCCGCTTTTTCAGACTCTAAAAAAACGAGCAAATCTTTATTTAAAGCAGCGCGGATGCCATTTACATTCCAGGAAATAATCTTCATAAATAAATATTGAACAAAGCCCCGCCAAATAGCCACGAAAGAGCACTTGTGATATAATAAAATAAAATAAATCTATTTATAAGTATAAAGAAAAAATCAGCTTTTTTCAATCAAATATATGGGCATCGACGAGCGCGTACAATATCTAGAAATGAAAGCAAGACACCAAAAAAAATTACGACCTTGGTATAAAAAACCGGCAGGGATAATTTTAATCATCTTTATAGTCTTTATTGTCTCGGCTGCGATAGTAGCGTCAATTTATATTTTTAAACAAGTTAAAATAATTCAAACTAAGCAAGGAGCGGAAGCACAAACGGCCGAAATTGCCAAAATAACTGCCGCCATCGATGGTCGCGGTGAAAATTATAGTATCGGACCGATAAACGCCAAAGTAAAAATCGTGATATTTTCCGATTATGCCTGCCCTTATTGCCAACAAGCCGCGCCGGTTGTTCGCAATCTCGCCGCCAAATACGGAGACAAAATTAGAATTACTTTCCGTGATTACCCTTTACACGAAAATTCAGTGGAATTGGCTTTAGCCGGTAATTGCGCTGGTGAACAAGGAAAATTCTGGGAAATGAACGATTTGCTCTTTGAAAAGCAAGATGATACCGGCATTTTGCAGGGTCAAGCCCTGAAAACCGTGTTAAACGGTCTAACGACAGAGCTGAAGCTTGATGAAGAAAAATTCAATACTTGTTTGGATAATAAAACTTATCTTTACCGCTTAAACGACGATTTTGCCGATGCCGAACTACTTGGCCTAGCCGGCACGCCCAGCTGGTTTATAAATCGCTATAAAATAACCGGTTTCTATCCGGAAGAAAATTTTATTAACATGATTGACGGCCTTTTAGCTCAATAAAAAAGCGAAAATATGATGACCCAGATAAGAGTACATGGACGTGGCGGGCAAGGAGTAGTCACTGCCGCCGAATTAATCGCTCTCGCTGCCTTTCAAGATGGCTTATATGCGCAGGCCTTCCCTTCTTTTGGTGTCGAAAGGAGCGGCGCTCCCATTCAAGCTTTCGCACGCTTGAGTAAAGAACCGATTATCACTCGCGAACAAGTTTATCGCCCAGATGTTTTAATTATTCAGGACGAAAGTTTGCTATCTGAGCCGGAAATTTTAGACGGTGTCTCAGCTACTACCATTTTAATTATCAATAGTGAAGAAAGTCCGACAATAATTAGTAATAAAATAAGAAAAAAAATAAGCGCGGCCAATATCGCCTGCAGCCCAGCAACAGCGATTGCCCTGCGTTTATTGGGTAAAAATCTAGTTAATACCGTTATTTTAGGCACTTTTACTCATAGCACTAATCTAATCACCATAAAGTCACTCGTCGCAGCCATTAATAAAAAATTTCAAAGCAAAGGCCAGGCAATTATCGAAAAAAATAAGGCCGCTGTTTTTGAAGCTTATCAATATGCTAACAAAGAATAAAAAAGCAATACGTCCCTTAGCCGCGGCCGCTTCAGCCTTAAATAATAAGACCGGATCATGGCGCACCCATAAACCGATAATCGATCCAAAAATATGCGTCGGCTGTTCGCTTTGCGCAAAATTATGCCCAGATGCCTGCATCGCCATGTCTCCCGACGAAAACGGTAAAATGAAAGCTTTGGTTGATTATGATTATTGCAAAGGCTGTGGTGTCTGCGCTGCCGAATGTCCAGTTAAAGCAATTATGATGGCGAAAGATTATTAAAGACCACGGGCCCTCCTCAATAAAAAATATTCTGTAATTAAGTATGAAGAAAAAAAATAAAACTCAATTCCTCGAAGGCGCCCGCGCTATCGCTTTAACCGTGGCTAATATAGAGCCAGCCGTAGTTTCCGCTTATCCTATCACGCCGCAAACTCATATTGTCGAAGACTTAGCTCGTTTTAAAACGGAAGGAAAAGTTACTTATGAATATTTACTGGCTGAAAGCGAATTCGCCGCCGCTTCGATTATTGTTGGCGCCAGTGCGGCCGGAGCAAGAACTTATAGCGCTACTAGCTCCCAAGGATTACTACTCATGATTGAAGTTTTATACAATGCCGCTGGCTTAAGATTACCCTTAGTGATGACAGTCGCTAATCGCGCCGTTGGTGCACCAATTAATATTTGGAACGATCACAGCGATGCGATGGCGATGCGTGATGCTGGCTGGATGATGTTATTTGCCGAAAATCACCAAGAAGCAGTCGACCTGCATCTCATCGCTTATAAATTAGCAGAAAGCTTAAATATCCCCGTCGCTATTAACGTTGACGGCTTTATTCTCACTCATTCATACGAAAACGTCATTATACCTGAGAAAAAACAAATAAAAAAATTCCTACCAGACTATAAGCCAGCGATTGGCACTTATCTTAACCCCCTCAAACCAATTACTCTCGGCGGTTTTTTTACACCAGCTCATTATTGGCTGGAAAAGAAACGCTTAGATGAAGATTTGAAAACGGCCGATAAAAAAATCAGCAGTGCTTACAGCGATTGGAAAAAAATCCTACCCTCGCCGATAGCTATAAAAGCGCGCTTCGATAACGGCTTGATTGAATATTGCGGTCCAAAAAATCCAGAAACGATTATTATAGCCATGGGCTCTATCGCCGGCACAATTAAAGAAACTTTAAAAACAGAAAAAAAGACCGGCCTCCTAAAAATACGCAGTTATCGACCCTTCCCTGCTAAAGAAATACGCTTGATCGCCAAACGCAGCCGCCATATCGCCGTGGTTGAAAAAGCAATGTCGAGCGGTGCGAGTGGCCCTTTATACACTGACGTTTTAGCTTCTGTATCGTCCGGCACTGGACAGATTTTTAGCAATCACATCGTCGGTTTAGGCGGCCGTGATATTAGCGTCGAAATGATTCGTAAAATTATTAAATCCGCGAAAAAATCCGGATATAAAGTTTGGTAAATATGAAAAGACAAAAAATATCAACTTGGCTCGGATCGATTTTACTGGCCTTATCCGCTTTCGCCTTCATCAATCTTGTGCCAGTACAGGCGACCGACTGGCTTGGGCTTCCTAGCGTCGAGGATCCAATTGTTTTCGAACCACAAGTAGGTTTACCCGGCTTAGCCGATAAAGATGGAAAAAATACGACTCTTAGTTCAGGCAGTACAGGTTATATTGGCCTGATGGTTAAAGGGATTTATGACTATGGCTTAAGTATCGTCGGTATTTTAGCGGCTATTGTTCTAATGGCCGGCGGCGTCATTTGGCTTACTTCCGGTGGCGATGCTTCTAAAATAACGCAAGCCAAAGATTTAATTCTCGGCAGTATTGTCGGCATCATGCTTTTATTCGGCGCCTGGTTAATTTTAAAAACAATCAATCCTAATTTAGTGGAATTTACAATTAGCCCGGTAAAGAGAATAGAGCCAATAAATTTTTGTTGTGACGGCGATATAGGCAATGTTCAAATGATAGTTAATTCAGACGGCGCGACTGAGTGCCCAGCCCAATCCAGCCAATGTCAAAAAGGCACGGTATGCATCCGCAAAGGCTCCGAAAGTGCTTTTAAATGCTTTGATGAGAGAAATACAAAATGCTGTGAATTTAGATACAACAATACTTTAATGTGTGATTCAGTTAATATAAATGCTGATTGCAGTGCAGATTCAGAATGGTCTAAAACAATTATTAAAAATCGTTATTGTGAACCAATAACTACTATTCTTACAGACTCCTGTGCGGACCCCTGTGCCGGAAAAGATGACGGCGATAGCGTCGGGGGTAATAATAATAACGGCTGGGTAATGCGTACTTGCTACAGTGAACAAATTGTTTATGGTAAGGGTTGGGTTGGTGATCCCTGCGGAAATAGAGGCGGAAGTAAATGCTACAAAAAGGGAGCAGGCCTAGATGAAAACGGTAACTGCGATAAAATAAATAATATTGAATTATTCGGAGATAGCGGTGGCAGAACATGCGGCCAAGGATTAAAGTGTTGCAATATTTCTCCAGCCATCTAAAACATATTTATGAATACAGAAAAATATAATAATAATTTTCTCACTCCCGGCCACAATGCCTGTGCCGGCTGTGGTCAATTAAGCGCGGTCCAGGCTGTTATGCGCGGTTTAGATAAAGATACTATTTTGATTAATGCGACTGGTTGCTTAGAAGTTACCACAACAGCTCATCCCCAAAGCGCTTGGAATTTACCCTGGATTCATTCTCTGTTTGAAAATGCCGCTGCCGTCGCGAGTGGCGTCAAAGCGGCTTTAAATAATAAAAAGAAAAAAACAAAAGTCGTCATCCAGGCCGGAGATGGCGGTACTTACGATATTGGGCTCGGACTCATCAGCGGACTCTGGGAAAGAGGCGAGGAAGTCGTTTATATTTGTTATGACACCGAGGCTTATTCTAATACCGGCATTCAAGCTTCCGGCTCGACTCCCTGGGGAGCAGACACTGTCACCACGCCAAGTAGCGAAAATAATACCGGTGCTAAACAAACAAAAAAAGACATGATTAGTATTGCCTTGGCTCACAGGCTCAACTACATTGCTCAAGGCACTGCCGCTTTTCCCGATGATCTAACAAACAAAGTTAAAAAAGCACTTGCCTCATCAGGGCCCTCTTATATTCAAGTACTTGCTCCCTGTACGCCTGGTTGGAAAATAAAAAGTGATGAAACGATTAAAGCAGCTCGTTTAGCCGTGCAAAGCGGCCTTTATCCGCTGCTTGAATATAC
>CAIZYV010000071.1 GCA_903937325.1 Candidatus Falkowiibacteriota bacterium
AGCTACCCCCAAAAGAGATTGCCCGGCAAATATTTGCGCTTGATCATTACCAACAGTAGAAACGACCGTCAAAATAGAAAAATTAGAATGATAACTTGAATCAACCACGGCGCTACCGCTTTGGCCTCCAGACGTCGGCGTAACACTCAAAACTGAGGCGGGTCGATAGGTATTAGGGCAAGATTGAACTTGGATTGCTGCCGTAGCGGCAATAGCTAAGGTTGATTGACCAAACAAATCAGCCTCATTGTCCGGCAAAGGGAAAATTCCACCGCGCATTATCTGCGGTGGTGTTAAATCCAAATTATTACTTACAGTAAAAGACCATTGGAAAATATCGCTACCACAAGTCTTGAAAATAGAGTCGCCGTCATCTTTTACTAAGCCGCTGGTTAACTTCACATTATACTCAGTATCGCCATCAGCACTTCCCAAAAAATCAAAAGGAGTAATAATCAAAGATAAACGATCACTGGCAACTTTAGCATAAGCCTGACTGATATTAGTATTATCGGCCGGACAGCCAGAATTTGAACAATTATCACCCAAGTCTTGGCGGAAAAGACGAATATGCTCAACATTAATCAAGCGACAGTCACTTTGGTTACAAGCACAATTATCGCCGGCTTCATTCTGACAAACACTATCTAAACGCAATGGCTCTTTAAAAGTAATAATAATTGAAGCATTACGAGAAACATCAGTTTGACCATCTTCCGGATAAACATGTTCAATTGTACAAGCGCCAATCGCTCCGAGACCTTCCAGGGCAGAATTATTTCGATTATTGTTAAATATACCGCCAACAGTTGTGGCGCCAAGCAGACGACTAAGAACAAAGGAAACTATTCCCCAAGCAGATAAAATAATCACCAGACCAATAACGGCGTTGGTTAAGATTTTTTTTGCTTGGCTAACCTTATCTTCATTACCACCACTTGTCATCCAAACAAAACCAGCATAAATTATCAAGGCAACGACAATCACTCCTAAAAACAAAAGAGCAATATTAATAATACGCCCGATAATAATTCGCGGATCAGTGGCGCTAAGGGCGATTGTATTGCTAATTACATTAGTGCCAACATCAAGATTTTGAGCAAAAACAAAATTAGCTATGCTCAAGCCGGTGATAATCAGCGCGAGAAATAATAAAAAAGAAAAAAATCGACGAAGCATTTTATTTTAATTGAACCGCAAAGCATGATATAATTTAAAAGCTCAGCAGTTAAGCTTATTATAACATAAAAATATAAAACTTGAAAACGTCATGACCATCGATAGGATAATAAAAAAATTCCAAGAAAACCATCCCGGAGAAGACGCTATGATGCTTAATTTAGCGTATGAATTCGCGGCCGAAGCTCACGCCGGACAGCTGCGAAAAACTGGAGAAGAATATATCCAGCATCCGCTTCATACCGCTTTTCTGTTGGCGGAAATAAAAGCCGATTTACCGACAATCATCGCCGGGCTTATTCATGATGTGCCAGAAGATACAGACAGAACTTTAGAAGATGTGGAAAAAAATTTTGGCGAAGAAGTCGCCACCCTGGTCGCCGGCATAACCAAGCTCGGCAAAATTAAATATCGCGGCATTGAACGTTACCGCGAAAATTTAAAAAAAATGTTTTTAGCAATGGCTGCCGATATCCGAGTTATTTTTATTAAGTTCTGCGACCGTCTACATAATTTGCGCACACTTGAAGGTCTGCCGCCAGCCAAACAAAAACGTATTGCCGAAGAAACTTTGGAAATATATGCTCCTATTGCCGGTATGCTTGGCATCTGGCGTTTGAAATGGCAGTTAGAAGATCTTTGCTTTAAATACTTATACCCAGAAAAATTCCAAGAATTAGAACAAGAATATGAAGTAGAAAAAAAAGCAGAAAGAAACCAATATTTTCAGAAAATAAAGAGCGAACTTCTCCCCCGCTTAAAAGAGGCAAATCTTAAATATGATATTGAAGTACGCTTTAAGCATCTTTACAGCATTTATCAGAAGATGCAGCGCAAAGATCGAA